>JBBSJX010000023.1:0-18650 GCA_038256825.1 Chitinophagales bacterium | reverse complement strand
TTTTTAATAGTGAATACCTGTGTATTGGCAGCGGTATTCAACCTTTTAATGCGTGGTTATTGCTTAGGGGTTTGCGCACATTACCAATGCGGCTTGAGCGGATAACAGCAACCACACTTAAGGTTATTGAATACCTCCAAAATCACCCGTTGGTAGATAGCGTCATCTTTCCTTTCAGCCCAAACTTTCCTCAAATTGAACTGGCAAAAAAGCAAATGAAAAATGCCTGTGGGCTGCTAACTTTTATTATTAAAGCAGATACGGTAACACAGGTAGAAAGTTTTTGTAATGCACTAAAAAATATTTTAATGGCAGTTAGTTGGGGTGGTTACGAATCGCTTATTATTCCAAGATGTGCTGGCACATCGGCAGAAAAATTTAATGCCAACGACCCTATGGATAGGAGCCTAAGGTTATATGTTGGTTTAGAAGATGCGGAGTACATTATAAGCGATCTTGACCAGGCTTTTAAACAGTTTAAACTTAGCTGATGACCTTATTTGATAAATGAATTTTGCTTAATGAATACCGGTTAAACATTTTAATTATGGTTAAAAATACTATGCTGCTTATAGTACAAATGGTACAAGTGAGTGACACAACGATGCTGCTATAGAAAACTAAAGCTGGTTACCCAAATCCAATTAAATAGCAACAACTTTTAAGGTAATTATTATTGATTTTAATTGTTTTGGCTAATTTACCCGCCAAATAGAATTACCAACGGTAATTTAAAAAGTATTTATTACATTATTTTTGCGCGCATGACAACCCGAATAGTACCCTTTTTACTTCTTTTTATTTGTTTTAAAGTACAAAGCCAGGAGCAATGGAGTTTGCAACGTTGCGTTGCTTTTGCAATGGACAATAATCTTACGGTTAAACAAGCCGTTTACCAGGCACAGGCAACAAGGCTTACTGCAAAGCAAACTAAAACCACTTTATACCCTACGGTAAACGGATCCTTACAAGGGGCATACCAGCGTGGTTTAAACGAAAACCCTACAACAGGTACTTTGGAAAGTGCTAACTTTTTCAGTGGCAGTATTGGAGCACAAACGGGATACACCATTTTTAATTGGGGTGCACGTAAAAATAATATTGCTTCTACCGAACTGTTTGCCAAAGCGGATGAGGTAGGTATTGAAAAGGCAAAGAATGATATTGCATTATTTGTTGCCAACCAGTTTTTGCAGATTATGTTGCGCAGAGAGCAGGTAAGAATTAGTGAAGCTGCGGTGCAATTGTCGAGAGCGCAATTGGAAAATACGCAAAAATTAGTGGATGCTGGTTCGCAACCCGAATTAAATGTGATACAGATTGGTGCGCAATTGGAAAGGGACTCAGCTTTATTATTGCAGGCTCAAAGCCTGGTAGAGGAAGGTTTGATTAACCTTAAAACAACCCTGAATATTGACCTTGCTACTCCTTTTGATATTGCTGCTCCTGCTTTGGATGCCATACCCGTAGAAAATATTACCGACCTGCAGCCTGAGTATGTTTATAATATTGCTGTAAAAACCCAGCCCACACAAAGGCAATATGCTATAAGGATAGAGGCAACTGAAAGACAGGTGGAGGCGGCAAGAGGCAATATGTATCCCACCGTTACCGCATTTGGTGGGTTAAACTCAAGGTTTATTAATGCAAAAACCCCTTTTATATTAGGAATGCAATCCGCACAGCCAACCGGGGCCTATATTGTTGATAACAGTGGAAATAAAACCAGTGTGTTAAGCGACCGCCCGATTTTTGGAACCAGGGGCGTTGGATTGTTTAACCAGTTAAATAAAAACTTTGGCCAAAGCCTGGGGTTGAGCTTAAACTTTCCTGTATTTAATAACTGGAATTCGCGAACACAATGGGAACGTGCAAAACTAAATGTGCTCACAACAAAGTTGCAGGACGACCAGGAGCGTTTAACATTAAAATCAAATATTTATACCGCGTATCAACAGGCATTTTCTTCGCTTCAAAAATACAATGCTTCCGTTCGTTCGGTTACCGCTTCGCAAAGAGCATTGGATATATCGAAGAAGCGTTTTGATATTGGCCTGTTAGGAACGCTGGATTACATTATTACTCAAAACAACCTTTACCGTGCACAAATTGAAGAGGTGAGTAACCGGTATGATTATATTTTTAAAATAAAAGTTCTTGAATTTTACAAAGGCAACAGCATTAAATTATAACTAACTAAAATAACATCCCCTACCCACCTGAAACTTTAATTTATGAATAAAAAATTGTTATGGACCATAATAGGATTAGTAGTAATCATTGTATTATTAATTGTATTAAAAAAAACCGGTGTTATAGGAAAAGAGGATGGAATAAAGGTTACAACCGAAAAAGTTATTAAACGCACCATTATAGAATCAGTTAATGCCAGCGGTAAAATTTATCCTGAAGTAGAAGTAAAGGTTAGCCCGGATATTAGTGGAGAAATTGTTGAATTGAATGTGCTGGAAGGAGATAGTGTTCGCAAGGGCCAGGTGCTTGCACGAATTTATGCCGATATATATGGAAGCCAGCGCGACCAGGCTGCTGCAGGAGTTAATCTGCAACAGGCACAGGTTGAAAATTCGAAAGCGCAACTGGGGTCTTTAAAAGCTACACTTGACCAGGCAAAAAATACTTTCGACAGGCAAAAGCAATTATTGAATGAAAAAGTAATATCACCTGCTGAGTTTGAACAGGCCGACCAGGCTTTAAAATCGGCAAGGGCACAATACAGTGCTGCGCTAGCGGGTATCCAGGGTACACAAGCTTCGGTACGTAGTGCACAGGCGCAGTTATCGAGAGCAAATAAAGATGTTAGTCGTGCTACCATTGTGGCACCTATGGATGGAGTGGTGAGTTTACTGGCAGTAAAAAAAGGGGAGCGTGTTGTGGGAACGGCTCAGATGGCCGGTACCGAAATGTTAAGAGTTGCCGATATGAATTTAATAGAAGTAAGGGTTGCAGTGGGTGAAAATGATATACCCAAAGTTCATTTGGGCGATAGTGCCCTGGTTGAAGTGGATGCTTACAATAAGAGAAAATTTAAAGGAGTGGTTACAAAAATAGCCAGTAGCAATACCAGCGCTGCAGCACAGTCGGCCAATAGTACCGAGGTTACCAATTACCAGGTGCATGTAAGGTTATTGGCCGAAAGCTACCAGGATTTATTTGATCCTTCTAAACCAAAATCTTTTCCATTTCGCCCGGGTATGAATGCCAGTGCTGATATACAAACCAAAACACATGCTAGTGTAATTGCGGTGCCCATAAACGCAGTTACCACAAGGGATAAAAAAGGCGAGGTAACAAAAAAAGAAAAAAAGGAAGACGATAAAACTGCTGAAAGCAAACCTATGACCCCAGCGGCAACTTCGGCTATGGACGATATTGATGAAGTGGTGTATGTTTTGCAAAAAGATATGACTGTTAAACGTGTAAAAGTTCGTACCGATATACAGGACATAAACTATATTGAAATATTAGGCGGATTAAAAGAAGGTGATGAAGTAATAACCGGGCCGTATAATGTAGTAAGCAAAACATTAAAAGAAGGTGACAAAGTAAAAGTAGTTACTAAAGAAACCGTGTTTGATGATAAAAAATAAGCAACGTCTCCGGACATTGTTTAAAAAATAAGCAACCTTAGTTGTAAGTTTAATACCAAACAATATTGGATGCAAATAGGAGTATTAGGTAGCGGAAGTTGGGCAACTGCATTGGCCAAAATATTAACGGATAATGGCCATGTTATTAACTGGTGGATACGCAATAGTTCAACCATAAAGCATTTAAAGCAGCGCCGGCACAACCCGCATTACCTGCACTCGGCCTATTTTAACCCCGACCTGCTTAACCTTAACGATAATATTCAAAAAGTTATAGCTGACTCCGATGTAATTATTATGGCCATACCATCGGCCTATGTTGATGATGCTTTAAAAGCATTACCAAAAAATGCATTTATCGGTAAAAAAATTGTTTCGGCCATCAAAGGCATTTTGCCAGAGACAAACGAATTGCTCAACGATTTTTTAGCCACTCATTTTAATTTCGACATCAATAATTATTTTACGGTTTTAGGCCCCTGCCATGCTGAAGAAGTAGCATCCGAAAAATTATCTTACCTCACTTTTTCGGGTGTGGACGAAAATATAGCTGCTGAAATTGCAGCCTGTTTTCAAACAGAATATTTAAATACGCTAACCAACCACGATGTTATAGGCGTGCAGTATGCAGCGGTGCTTAAAAATATTTATGCACTGGGTGCAGGTATTGCACACGGCCTTGAATATGGTGATAATTTTTTGAGTGTTTACATATCGAATGCTGCGCAGGAAATGGTGCGGTTTTTACGTCTGAGCGTGGGCGATGAAGTTTGCAGGCAGGTAAATTATTCCTCTTCGGTTTACCTGGGCGATTTGTTGGTAACCTGCTACAGCCTGTATAGCCGCAACCGTATGTTTGGTAACATGCTTGGTAAAGGTTACAATGTAAAGGCTGCACAGTTGGAGTTAAATATGGTTGCCGAAGGTTATAACGCCAGCAAATGTATTTATGTTACCAACCAACAGGTGCAGGCCGATATGCCCATTGCAAAAATGATCTACGATGTTTTGTGGAACCACGTTCCAGCAAGCGAAGGATTTAAAAGCATTGAATCCATTTTAATATAATTTTTTTTGGTGCCGGCATTTGCGGGTATGGCAACATCGTTGTGTCACTCACTTGTACTCCATATTTTTATATCAACAAAAACATCGTCACCAGGTACCATACCGAAATCCTTTATGATAATTTAATCAAAGATGAATAGGAAATAAACTGTACAAGTGAGCGAACCGCCGGTAGTAGGTCAGGCTACAACTATGCTGCCCAAAGATTTTTTGCTGGTACCTAAAACTTTATTTTTAAAATTTATAGGTACAAACTCACATAAACTTTAAAGAATTTTTTGACGAAACATGCACTGCTTTTATTGCCGGAATATTTTGATGTAACCATGTAACCATATAATCTGAGCCAGGAGCTTCGCTGGCAATGTGGCCTAAAACTATCAGTGAAATATTTTGGCCTTTGGCCCGGGCATCCCTAACATATTCTGCAGTTTCCCACTCCTGAATTTCGCCTGTAATCAGTACATCGGGTTGGGTATTTATAATACCTTCTATCTGGCGTTTTCCACCAGCCGCACCAGGCATAATTAATACCCGCTTACACACTTGTTTTAAATCGCCAATGTACCGTAATTGTTCAATGCCCAGTTTAGTTTTTGCATGCTGAATAATTTGTTCAACGGTTGTGTCAGGTATGTTAGCAAGGTGGGAATTGGTATCGTAATATTTTGTCCATTGCAATTGGTCAACCACACTGCTTATTACCCCATCGGGCACGTGGCGATGTATATAATCGTGGTTTCTCCAAACTGCAATGTTGTGTTGTTTAAGCAAACCGGCTTTGTATTGGTAAACCTCGCTTAGTTGTAACCATTCTGTATCATCCGCATGATTGTAAAAGGTAGGTTCGTGGGCAATAATAAAATTGGCTCCCAGATCTATAGTTTTTTGTATTACCTCAATGGTTGCAAACATGCAGGTTACCACCCCGGTTACTATTATTTCCCTGTCGCCGGCTTTTAAAGTATCAACTGTATTTTCAAACGGGGCTCCCGGCACTTCCTTTATAAATAGGTCTGTTATTTGGCCAACTGTAATTTTATCGGCCGCTGGTACTTTAGCAAGGGATAAAATGGGTAAACCTAGTAAAACAGCTCCAACAGCTTTGGTAGAAGTGGAGAGAAATGCTCTTCTGCAGAAGGCTGAATTTTCGCTGGTTTGCATATAATCTGGGTTCATTTTATTTGAGGTGATTTTTTAAAAAGAATGCTTTTTTGCTTTTTAAAGCTAACATTTTAATCTGCTGTTCAACCAAAGATTGTGGATTTGTCACCGAGAAATTTATTGTATTAACCTATTTACTTTTTTAATAAAAAGCAGGGGTTGTAAATTGTGTAACATCTTTTTTAAGCCTCTTATGCTCTATAAAATTATCCTTCCCGTACTTGTTTTGTTTTTTGCACATTCAGTAACAGCTCAAAATTTCTCCATAAAGGGAACTTTAAAAAATGCAGAAACCAATGCTCCTTTAAGCTATGCAACACTTACTTTAAAGAGCAAAAGCGATACATTCATTACCAAAAAAGTAATCAGCGATAGCACGGGTAATTTTGCTTTTAGCAATGTGCCGGTCGATTCATTTAGTTTAATAATCAGCTCGGTAAGCTTTGCCTCCCTATATAAAAATGTAGCTGTAACTAATGGCGATATTAATTTGGGTGAGATTAATGTTTCAGGAGTGTCACAAGTATTAAAAAACGTTACGGTTACTGCCAATGCATTGGCTACACAAAAAGGTGATACCCTGCAAATGAATGCCAGCCAGTTTAAAGTAAACCCCGATGCAACAGTGGAAGACCTGGCCAGGAAGATGCCGGGAATAACTATAGAAAATGGTGTTGTAAAAGCGCAGGGTGAAAATGTGCAAAGAGTTACATTGGATGGCAGGGAACTTTTTGGTGACGACGCCACTGCAGCTTTACGCAACCTGCCTGCAGAAATTGTTGATAAAATTCAAATATTTGACCGCCTTAGCGACCAGGCCCAACTCACTGGAATTGATGATGGCAATACAACCAAAGGACTTAATATTATTACGAAAGCAAACATGCGTAACGGCCAGTTTGGTAGGGTATATGCCGGCCTGGGTACCGATGGCCGCTACCAGGCGGGAGGCAACACCACCATGTTGAAAGAAAGCAGGAAAATATCGATAGTAGGTAATTTTAATAACGTTAACCAGCAAAATTTTGGTACACAGGATTTGCTGGGTGTTACCAGCACCGGCGGTGGCGGAAGAGGTGGTGGTGGACGTGGTGGTGGAGGTGGAAACTTCCAGGGTGGAAATAATTCAAATTTTTTAGTAGGCCAGCAAAATGGAATAAATAAAACCAATGCAGCAGGTATCAACTATACCAATAACTGGGGTAAAAAAATGGTAGTTACCGGCAGTTATTTTATAAGCAGTACCGATAACAATACCGACCAGTTGGTTAACAGGCAGTACTTTTTAGAAGGCATTCCCGGGTACAGTCAAAGCACACAATCATCCAGTCAGAATATTAACCATAAAGCAAACCTGAGGTTTGAATATAAGATTGATTCGGCCAACCAATTAATCATAACCCCCAGCATAAGTATACAGCAAAATAGTTCGGTAAGATCGGTGCTGTCTACTTTTTTCAAACCTTCTTCCACCGATGTTAGAAGCAGGACTAATAATATCAACAACAGTGATCGTTCGGGAAATAATTTAAATAATTCAATTTTATTCCGCCACTCATTTGCTAAAAGAGGACGCACTTTTTCAATTAATTTAAACACATCATCAAACCAACGAACAGGTGAGGTTTACACATTGTTGTTTGATACCACGTTTACAACAACTCCTTATCGCGACAGCACATCCAGGCGTTTTACCGACCAGGAGAATAATGGTTATAATATATCAGCAAACCTGGTGTATACTGAACCTATCTCAAAAAATTCGCAACTGCAATTAAACTACAATCCCAGTTACTCAAAAAGTAATGCCGACCAGTTAGCGTACACTTATGAGCAAGCGAGCAACAAATACTCTCTATTCGATCCAAGGCTGTCCAGTAAATTTAAAAATGTAAATACTTCCAATAATGCCGGCATAACTTACCGGTATGGTACCCGCGATAATCAGGTTAGCTTTGGTGCAAATTATCAGCGATCAAACCTTAACAGCGATCAGGATTTTCCAAGGGCATTAGAGGTAAAAAAATCATTTGATAATATTTTGCCCAATGCAATGGTGCGTTTAAAAATAAATAGTAAAAGCAATATTCGTGTAATGTACCGGGTAAATACCAACCAGCCTTCTGTAACCCAGTTGCAGGATGTGTATGATGTTACCAACCTGCCTTTTGCAGTTGCAGGAAACCCGCAACTGGATCAGCAGGTTACTCAAATGATCAGTAGCCGATATACTTATACCAACCCGTTAAAAGGTACTTTATTATCAGGAAACATTTTTTTACAATCGGGCAATAATTATATAACCAATGCTACTTATGTGCCGGTAAGAGATTCGGTTTTAACATCCAACCTAACCTTAAAGGCAGGGCAGCAATTAATTAAACCTGTTAATCTGAATGGTTATTTTAACTTCCGTTCATTTTTAACTTTTGCAATGCCTTTAAAATTCATCAAGTCAAGTATTAATATGAATGGTGGTGTGAGTTATAATAAATTGCCGGGAATTATAAACAACAGGAGTAATCTGTCAAAAAGTATGACCTATTCAGCAGGTAGTGTGGTGGCCAGTAACGTTAGCCAGTATGTTGATTTTACGGTTTCCTATTCTGCCAATTTTAATACGGTAAAAAACCAGTTGCAACCCCAGTTAAACAATGATTACTTTTCGCAAAGTGCCTCCCTGCAGTTAAACCTTCTTGCAAAAAATGGATTGTTTTTTCAGAATGAGTTAAACAACCAACTTTATACCGGCTTAACCGAAGGCTTTAATCAAAGTTATTTTTTATGGAACATGAGCGCCGGTAAAAAGTTTTTAAAAAACCGCAAGGGTGAATTAAAACTAAGCGTGTTTGATTTATTGAAGCAAAACAGGAGTATTACCCGTAACGTTTCCGAAACTTATATTGAGGATGTACAGAACCAGGTATTGCAACAATATTTTATGCTTACGTTTACTTATAACCTACGCAACTTTGGCAAAGCACCTACCCGCTCCAACAACTTTATGGATAGAGGGAATACCAATCGCCCTGGTGGTGGTAGAGGAGAAAGACGGTTTTAATATTTTTAAAAGTCCTGAAACAAATAAACATAAATTAAAAAGCCCGTTTTTTTTGAACGGGCTTTCTAGTAACTCTATTATTGGATAACTAATTATTTTGATGGAAAAATAGTTCCAAAAAATGCTTTCATATCATTCCACGATGCGCTGTCGGCAGCGGCATTGTATTCAATAGGCATATTAAACTTTTTGCCTTTTTCGGTGGCCTCGGGGTTGGTAAAAGCATGCGTTGCATTCGCATACGATTTAAACGTATAATCGGCGTTTATTGAATCCATTGACTTTTTAAATGCATTTACTTCTTCCTGTGGTACAAACTGGTCGGCCCCGCCATGTGCAACTAATATCTTTGCTTTCAGCAGGTCTTTATTAGGTTGTACACCCGACAGGTTTCCATGAAAACTTACGACTCCTTTTAAATCTGCACCCAATTTTGCAGCATTTAAAACTACAAAGCCACCGTAGCAATAACCTATAGCGGCAATGTTTGCTGTATCCGTTTGTTCAAACGTTTTTAGTTTAGCCAAAGCAGCATCCAGCCTGGTTTTGGCGAGTTGCGGGTTTTGATAAAAGGGTGTTGCCAACGCTTGTGCTTCCTGTGGTGTTTCACCTAACTGCCCGTTGCCATACATGTCAACCGCCATGGCAATGTAACCCATTTCAGCTAACTGTTTTGCCCGGTTGCGAGGGTAATCTGTTAATCCCCACCACTCATGAACAATTAAAACACCGGGGCGTTTTCCTTTTATATTTTCATCATAGGTTACATAACCTTTCATCTGCAAAGTATCAAGCGAATACGTTACGGCTTCTTCTTTTATGTTTACCGTTGTATCGCTTGTTGTTGCTTCGGCTGATTTATTTTGGTTGCAGGAGGCAAGCAGTAAGCTACCCGCACATGCAATAAGAACTGTTAGTTTCATGAGTATATTTTTTATAAAATTAGCTATACGCTCAACAAAAAGCCACTATATAAGTTTAAAACTATTTTCGCAGATGTTTTGCAACACTGGGTTTGCAATTGTATTTTTTGTTTAGTCGTTTTTTGCGGAGGAAATTCTGGTTACCAGCAATTTTTTTTTTATGGCTACATCGTTGCAGCCTGACCGATTACCGGCGGTTCACTTACTTGTACCATCGTTTTTTATGGCAGCATAAAATAAAATTAAACCTGGTATGCATAAACAGCCTTTGATTTGATAGGGCAAAAAGCATATTAGTTTTTAAGGTGTAACTTGTTCAAACTTAATAATAACGCTATAAACATTTTAATTGAATCCAAATTTTGAATTATTCAGAAAGCAAATTACCAACCCAATTAAGTTCAGGTTGTTTATGCTTACAAAGCTTCCCGCAGCCTGGTTTGCAGGGTTACGGGTGGAGCATCTCACTGCCGAAGAAGCCGTGGTAAGTGTGCGGTATAAATGGTTTAACAAAAATCCTTTCCAATCAATTTATGTAGGCATATTATCCATGCCTTCGGAGGTGAGTACGGGCATTTTATGTTTGGGGGCTTTGTATAAGCGTACACCCGCTGTAAGTATGCTTGTTGTAAAAAACGAAGGTCATTATTATAAAAAAGCAGTTGGAAAGGTATGGTTTAAATGCAGTGACGGAATTGCTATAAACGAGGCAGTAGAAAATGCGATTAGTACAGGGGAAGGCACCACAGTTAATTGTAAAACAGTGGGCACTAATGATCAAGGCGAAGTAGTAGCTGAATTTTATTTTACCTGGAGTTTTAAAGCCCGGAATCATACTAAATAGTTGTATAAAAAAAAGGTTCATGCTACATGCTCTTATCGGGTTTCGACTCCTTTGCAAAATGTTTTTTGAATAGCGATAAAATGTACAAGAGTGCGACGCAAGAAAAGCATCATAGTAGTATAGATGCCGGGATCATCATCTTTTAAAAAATACCTGATTATGAAAATATCATTTCACGGAGCGGCACATACGGTTACGGGTTCCAAGCATTTAATTTCTTTAAACAATGGCAAAAAAGTGTTGTTGGATTGTGGTTTGTTCCAGGGTATGGGCCAGCAAACCGATGTGCTAAACCGCAGCTTTGGTTTTGATCCTTCAACGGTATCTTACCTTGTTTTGTCGCATGCCCATATTGATCACTCGGGCCTGATACCAAAGCTGGTTAAAGAAGGTTTTTCGGGTAAAATTTATGCTACGTCTGCAACCCGCGAACTTGCTGCTATATTGTTGGAGGACAGCGCCATCATTCAACGCGATGATACCAAGTATATTAACCGTAAAAGAGTGAAGCGCGGCTTACCATTATTTGAGCCCATGTATAATGTGGAAAATGCACGTAAGGCACTAACGCTTTTTGAGGTTAAATCTTATGGCGAATGGTTTAAAATTGACAACGATATTGAAGCCCTTTTTACTGATGCCGGGCACATAATTGGAAGTGCTGCCATCAGTTTAAAAATTAAAGAAGACAATAAAACCACAGCCATAACTTTTAGTGGCGATGTGGGGCGGTATAACGATGCCTTGTTAAAAGCGCCACAAGTTTTTCCGCAGGCAGATTATATTATTTGCGAAAGCACCTATGGAAATAAGCTGCACGACGAAGCACATGAAACCACCGAAAACCTGCTTGAATGGATACAGAAAACCTGCATAAACAAAAAAGGAAACTTAATCATTCCCGCATTTAGCGTAGGGCGCACACAGGAAATTCTTATTGCTTTAAACGAGCTGGAAAACCAGCATCGCTTACCAAAGGTTCAATATTATGTTGATAGTCCTTTAAGTATTGAAGCAACCCAGGTGGTACGGAACCATCCTGAAAATTTTAATAAAACCTTGCAGCAGTTGCTTAAAACCGACAAGGATATTTTTGATTTTACCGGCTTGCATTATGTTGAAAGTGTAGAGGAAAGTAAAGCCATTAATTTGTACGATCATCCTTGTGTAATTATTAGTGCAAGTGGCATGGCCGATGCAGGCAGGGTTAAACATCATATCCGTAATAATATATCCGATCCCAAAAACACGATACTGATGGTTGGATATGCCTCACCCTCTTCTTTGGGGGGCAAACTGGTGCGTGGTGTAAAACTTGTAAATATTTATGGTGATGAATTTAAGGTGCTTGCCGAAGTTGGTCAGGTGAGAAGTATGAGTGCGCATGGCGATTACGATGACCTGTTGATGTTTTTAGATTGCCAGGATAAAAAATTAGTAAAAAAAGTATTTATTGTACATGGGGAATATGATGTACAATTGGATTTTGCCAAGCGCTTAACCCGCAAAGGTTGGAAAGTTGAGGTGCCCGATATGAATTATGCAACAGATTTAAATTGAACCTTGTGTAATTATATCGGCCAGCGGAACGGCTGATGCCGGCAGGGTACGCCACCATATTTTTAATACCGTAGGCGATGCTAAAAACACTATTTTATTGGTGGGCTATTGCGAGGCCAATTTACTTAGCGGGCGTTTGTTGAGTGGCGATAAACATATTGGATTATTTGGTGAAGAAATTGCGGTAATGGCCCGCGTGGGCCAAATGCGTAGTATGAGTGCCCATGGCGACTATGATGATTAAGAACAGTTTATTTCGTGCCAGGATCCACAGCAGGTTAAAAAAATATTTTTAGTTCATGGTGAGTATAATGCACAGCAACAATTAGCGGAGCGGCTACAACGTAAGGGATTCAACAATGTTTGTATTACTTCCAGGCACCAAATACTTGAAACAGTTATTTTGGTTCCCGGCTAAATAAGTGCTTCAGCATTCTTGCGTCGCACTCTTGTACCGCAAACCTACATTCATCAGGTAAATACAGGATTCTATCAAATGTTGATTTTTTATTTTTGATTCAACCTGTAGAAGGTTCTTTTTTATCCCAAATTTTTTTATCCTTTTCTTTTTCACTTGCTTAAAACACAGTTTTCTCTATATAAAGCCTGCGCAACCGATTGCGTCATTTCATTATATGCACTGCTTTAAACCATTGGAATCTATAATTTTGAAAACAGGGTAGTATTACATTTATTTCAGTTGCGTGGTTTGGGTAATTAATTCTTTCCCATTCAGGTAAAAATCGGCTGTAATAATAAAAGGAGCTTACTTTTTTATTGGAATTTAAAATGGATTTGAAAACTAATTTTAATCATTTATCTAGCAATTATGGGTACCAATCGCCGAAATTTTTTACGCAATCTTACTTTAGGCACAGGGGCACTGGCAACGGGTTTGCCATCTTTTGCCGCTTACGAAAAAAGCGAAGAAGAAGCACTGGAGCGTTCTTATCAGCAAGCATCGGGCAGTCAACGGTTTAATATGAGTGGTTATGCTGCGCCAAAAATTGACAAGGTGCGCATTGGTTTTATTGGCTTAGGTATGAGAGGGCCCGGCGCTGTAGATCGTATCTCATTTATTGATGGCGTGGAAATAAAAGCCCTGTGCGATAAAGATCCCGCAAGAGCCTCAAAGGCACAGGAAATATTGCAAAAGAAAGGTTTGCCTAAAGCAAAAGAATATTCCGGCGAGGAAGGCTGGAAGGCGATGATCAACAATGAGGATCTCGACCTGGTATACATCTGCACCCCCTGGAATTTTCATACGCCTATGGCAGTATATGCAATGGAGCATGGTAAGCATGCTGCAAGCGAAGTGCCTATAGCAGTTACATTAGATGAGTGCTGGCAATTAGTTGAAACGTCGGAAAGAACAAAAAAGCATTGTATGATGCTGGAGAATTGTTGCTACGATTTTTTTGAAATGCTTACTTTAAATATGGCCCGAAATGGTTTATTGGGCGAAGTAGTGCATGCAGAAGGCGCCTATATCCATGATTTGCGCGACCTTAATTTTAGCAAGACAGGCTATGCAGATATGTGGCGGTTAAAACAAAATTACCGTAATGGTAGCCTGTATCCTACCCATGGATTGGGCCCTATAGCCCAGTGTATGAATATTAACCGTGGCGATAAAATGAGCCATCTTACTTCCATGTCAACCAACGATTTTATGATGGCTGATATGGCAAAAGAGAAAGCTGCCAACGATCCATTTTATAATGAGTTCGTGGGTAAGTCATACCGTGGAAATATGAACACCACGTTAATCCATACCGACCTGGGTAAAACCATCATGGTTCAGCACGATGTAACCACCCCGCGTCCTTATTCACGTATTCACCTGGTTAGCGGTACAAAAGGGGTGGCCAGTAAATATCCGGCACCTGAAAAAATTGCTTTTGGACATAGCTGGTTAAAAGAGGAGGAGTTAAAAGAAGTATATGCAAAGCATACTCCGCCAATCATTAAACATGTAGGCGAAATGGCAAAGAAAATTGGGGGTCATGGCGGGATGGATTTTATTATGGACTGGCGTTTGATTGATTGCCTGCGTAATGGGCTTCCTTTAGACCAGGATATTTATGATGGTGCTTTGTGGAGTTCTATTGCTCCTATAAGTGAAAGATCTGTGGCTAAAAAATCACGTTCAGTAGATATCCCGGACTTTACACGAGGCGCCTGGAAAACCAATGTACCTGTAAACCTTACGTTAGCTGGCGGTGGAAATACATCCGTAAAAACAGTTTAATGTCAAAAATCCGTTTATGTAAAAAGCGTTTTTTAATAAAAAAGTAGCTTGCATTAATTCGGTTAATAGGACAAAAATTAAAATTTATTTTAAATAGGAAATTTGTGAGCATATCACCAGGCGTATTGGCAGCATATGGGTTTAATGCCGGGGAGGCTATCGTTACATCTATTCATACAGGGCTTATAAACAACACCTGGAAGGTAGAAGTAGCAGGGGAGGCGTATATTTTACAACGTGTAAATAATGATGTTTTCCAGGAGCCTGAAAACATTGCTCACAATATAAAACTGGTTGCCGGTTATTTAAAACAACATCATCCCGGGTATAATTTTGTAGCGCCGATTCCTTCTATTCAAGGCCACGAAATGATCCATTTAAATGATGAAGGATATTTCAGGTTGTTTCCGTTTGTACAGAATTCGCATACCATTGATGTAGTTGAAACACCAGAACAAGCCTTTGAGGCAGCCCGCCAATTTGGAAGATTTACCAGGTTGTTAAATGGAATTAATGTTAGCCGGTTAAAAACAACGATCCCTTTCTTCCACGATCTTTCCCTACGTTACCAGCAATTTTCAAATGCCATCAGGCATGGCAATACTGAACGCATAAAACAATGCGATGATTTAATTAAGCAGGTTTGCAATCATGTTGATATTGTTGCAGAATACGATCGGCTGCGGTTGGATCCGCAATTTAAATTAAGGGTAACCCACCACGATACTAAAATTAGTAACGTATTATTTGATGATGATGAAAAAGGAATTTGTGTGATAGACCTGGATACCATTATGCCGGGGTATTTTATTAGTGATGTAGGCGATATGATGCGCACTTACTTATCGCCGGTAAGCGAGGAAGAACTGGATCATGACAAAATAGAAATACGCGATGAGTTTTATAAAGCCATTGTTACTGGTTATTCGTCTGAAATGGAGGGGGACCTTACAGCAACAGAATTGAACTATTTTTTTTATGCTGCAAAATATATGATCTATATGCAGGCGCTTCGTTTTTTAACCGATCACCTTAACGATGATAAATATTACGGAGCAAAATACGAAGGGCAGAATTTTGCACGAGCAAGTAATCAAATGATTTTATTACAACGCTTGCTTGCAAAGGAAGCTACCCTTTCCAAATTTAATTTGCCCACTTTAGTTTAGTAACCGTTTTAAAAAGTATTAAACCTACTTATGTTTAAAAGCCATTTTATACATGAAGATTAAGTTTCTTTTTTGTTGGATGTTTTTTGTGGTTGGCTATGTTACTTCAGCGCAGGTAATTGTTCCGCTGGGTGGTAATGCATTTAAAACCGACCCACTTTTACCAGGCGGAAAAATTACCGATAAAGGAATAGTTGAATGGACTGATGACATGGTCGACTTTGAAACATATATCTACTTTACCAGGCCCGGAAAAGTAAAGGTTTGGTTAGTAGCAGCAACTCCTGTCGGAACCAGTACAATTACATTCAGCGATGATAATTCTTCAAAAAATATCAAAGTTTCCGGAACTGCTCCCCTGGAATATTTTGCCGGGGAATACATTATAGAGGATACTGGTTATGCAACTTTTACAATTGAAGGGTTTTCAAAAACAGGAAAGCAGTTTGCAAACATACAAGAGTTGAAAATTGAAGGGAGCGCTATAAATGAAAGTGCCGCATTTGTAAAAAATAATGAAGGTAATTTTTATTACTGGGGTCGCCGCGGCCCATCTGTACATCTCAATTATCCAACTCCTGCTAATGTTGATGTTGAATGGTTTTATAACGAAGTAACTGTTCCCGAAGGGGAAGATGTTATGGGGTCCTATTTTATGGCTGCGGGTTTTGCTGAAGGTTATTTTGGAATGCAGGTTAACAGCCCAACCGAACGCCGCATATTATTTTCAGTCTGGAGCCCTTTTCGCACCGATGATCCCAAAAGCATTCCCGACGATCAGAAAATAAAGATGCTTAAAAAGGGAGCACAAGTGTACACCGGCGAGTTTGGCAATGAAGGATCGGGTGGCCAGAGTTTTTTGAAATATAACTGGCAGGCAGGTAATACTTATAAATTTTTAGTTCATGGTGTGCCTGATTACCTTGGTTATACAACTTATACTGCATGGTTTTTTGCACCCGAAAAAAATGAATGGAAACTCATTGCCAGTTTCAGGCGCCCTAAAACAAATAACTATTTAAAACGACTACATTCTTTTTTAGAAAATTTTTTACCCGAATATGGCAACGAGGAGCGCACTGTTTTATTTAGCAATCAATGGGTGCGGGATACCAAAGAACAATGGTATGAATTAAATAAGGCTAAGTTTACGGGCGACAATACCGCACGAAAAGCATATCGGTTAGATTATGCAGGCGGCATTAGCAACAATTCATTTTATCTTAGGAACTGCGGCTTTTTTAACAATCGCACCAACCTGGATACCACTTTTGAACGCTTGCCTAATAATCAAAAACCGGAGATTGATATCAATAAACTTCCTTAATCATAACTTGTTTTAAACAGAAATATGAAAAGAATACTATCATTATTAGCCATTATATTAAGCGCATCTGTTCTATTTGCGCAGCAAAAGCCCAACATCATTTTTATTTATGTGGATGATTTGGGTTATGGTGATTTAAGTTGTTATGGTGCCACCAAATTGCATACACCAAATGTGGATGCATTGGCCAAACAAGGGCTGCGTTTTACCAATGCCCACACAACATCAGCAACTTGTACCCCATCGCGCTATGGTTTAATTACAGGACAATACCCTTGGCGTAAACAAGGAACAGGAGTTTTACCGGGCGATGCTTCATTAATTATTCCTACTAACAAAATCACCTTAGCGCGCATGTTTAAAAATGCAGGTTACGCAACTGCTATTGTGGGTAAATGGCATTTAGGTTTAGGAGAGCAGGTTCAAAAAAACTGGAACAAGGAAATTAAACCAGGACCCAACGAAGTGGGTTTTGATTACTCCTTTATTTTTCCGGCAACTGCCGACCGGGTACCAACCGTTTTCCTTGAAAATCACAACGTGGTAGCGCTCGATGCAAATGATCCTATTGAAGTGGATTATCAAAAACCTATTGGCACCGATCCTACCGGCAAAGAGCATCCCGAATTATTGAAATTACTTTCTTCACCGGATCATGGGCACAACCAAACTATTGTAAATGGCATCGGGCGGATTGGCTATATGAGTGGCGGAAAGAAAGCCCGCTGGACCGATGAAGAAATTACTACCACTTTTTTATCGAAAGCCCAGGGTTTTATTGAAGCACATAAAAGCAAACCTTTCTTTTTGTTTTACCCAATGACGGAGCCACATGTACCGCGCATGCCTGCAACTATTTTTAAAGGTACCAGTGGTTTGGGGCTTCGTGGCGATGCCATTTTACAAATGGACTATACCGTAGGCCAAATAATGAAACAATTAAAACACCTGGGCATTGATAAGAATACCATGATCATTTTTAGCAGCGATAACGGCCCTGTATTAGACGATGGCTACCAGGATGGTGCTGTAACACAGTTAAACGGGCACACCCCGTTGGGCCCGTTAAGAGGCGGTAAGTACAGTGCATTTGAAGGTGGCACCAGGGTGCCCTTCATCATCAGTTGGCCGGGTAATATAATACCGGGCGTGTCGGATGCATTGGTTAGCCAGGTTGATTTTCTTGCTTCATTTGCGTCGTTAACCAAACAGACCATTCCAAAAGGTGATGCCATGGATAGCCAGGATATGTTGCCCGCTTTTTTAGGTAAGTCAAAAACAGGTAGGTCTTCCTTAATTGAGCAGGGTGGGGCGCTGGCGCTGGTTCATAATAACTGGAAATATATTGGCCCGCAAAAAGGTATTGCTTACATGAAATTAACGGGCATTGAAACCGGTAACCTGCCAACTGCCCAACTCTATAATCTTAAAGAAGATATTGGAGAGCAAAATAACCTGGCCGAAAAGTATCCTGAAAAAGTTAAAGAATTGGCCGCGCTTTTTAACCAGGTTGTAAAAGGCGGTAAATAGAATTAGTATTTTGAACAAGTAAATGCAAACGGCTCAGCTATTGTGCATGTTTTTTTTATGTTGCGGGTGCGGTACAAGTGTGCCCTTCAACAGGCTCAGGGTAAACACCTTCGACAGGCTCAGGGTAAACACCTTCGACAGACTC
>JBBSJX010000022.1:0-18685 GCA_038256825.1 Chitinophagales bacterium | reverse complement strand
TGGTTTGTTTGCACTTATCGCTGTGGTTTTATTCTACTTTACTTTTAAGTGGACACGCGAAAGGGTGAAGCCGCCCAGGCAACAACAAACTTCTTTAAAAGCCGACCTTTCTGACCTTGTTAAAAACAAACCCTGGTTTATTTTGTTGGGTGCAGGCGTGTTTACGCTCATATTTAATTCGCTGCGCGATGGGTCAGCAATTTATTATTTCAAATATTATTTTATAAGCCAGGAGGCTTTTAAACTGCCGCTGTTTGATGTGGCGATAAATTACAGTACACTATACCTTGTACTTGGACAAGCCGCTAATATTATCGGCGTTGTTTTAGCCAAACCCATTTCAGATAAAATTGGAAAGAAGAACACGTTTCAATATGCTATGATTATTGCGGCATCGCTTAGTTGCATCTTCTTTACGTTCAACCAAAATGACCTGGTGCTCATCTTCACTTTTCAATTTTTAATAAGCATTTGTGCTGGTAGTGTTTTCCCCTTATTGTGGTCAATGTATGCTGACATAGCAGACTTTAGCGAATACAACACGGGCCGTAGGGCCACCGGTTTAATTTTCTCTTCTTCTTCCATGTCGCAAAAACTGGGATGGACTTTAGGCGGTGCCATTACCGGCTGGCTATTGGGTGTTTGGGGATTTGAAGCGAACACTGCACAAACGCTACAAGCACAAACAGGCATTAGAATGATGCTAAGTTTTTTACCCGCAGCAGGTGCCCTTATTTCCGCGGGGTTCATCATGTTCTATAAATTGACCGATTCATTTATGCAGGAGGTTAGTGAAGAATTAACTGCAAGAAGAGCAAAAGAAAACATACAGGATCTAACAGAAAATAAGCTGCCGGCGATGGTTTAAAAAATGCAGGAAATAGTTCCTAAATATTTAGTAGAAATATAGTAAACGATACAATTTATTAAGCGATAAAACCTTTAGAATATGGACGCAAGATTTGAGGAAAGATTACATGAACTAAAGCAAGCTCATGAAACATTGGTTGAAAGGAAAAACTGGTGTGAAGAAATTGGCAATGGAGTAATTAAGCGATACAAATACCCCGTGCTTACCGCAGATCATACGCCTTTATTTTGGCGGTACGATTTAAATCCTGCAACCAATCCTTACCTGTTGGAAAGGTTTGGCATTAACGCGGTTTTAAATGCGGGCGCTATAAAGCTTAACAACAAAAACCTGGTAGTAGCAAGGGTAGAAGGGCGTGATAGGAAATCTTTTTTCGCCGTTGCAGAAAGCGACAATGGCATTGACAATTTTAAATTTTGGGACCGCCCGGTAGTAATGCCTGAGACGATTGCGCCTGACACCAATGTGTACGATATGCGATTGGTTCAGCATGAAGACGGATGGATTTATGGGCTGTTCTGTACGGAACGACGTGATGCTTCTGCGCCCCACGGCGACCAATCTGCGGCAATTGCACAATGTGGTATAGCACGAACAAAAGACATGGTAGAATGGCAGCGACTTCCTGACCTGGTTACTCCTTCACCCCAACAGCGCAACGTGGTGCTACATCCCGAATTCGTACAAGGCAAGTATGCATTTTATACCCGCCCACAAGATAGTTTTATAGAGGCTGGAAAAGGCGGCGGAATCGGGTTTGGTTTGAGTGCCAGTATTGAAAATGCAGTGATACAACAAGAAATCGTCATCCAGCAAAAAGCCTATCATACTGTTTACGAAGCAAAGAATGGTTTGGGTCCTGCGCCTTTAAAAACCCCGCTTGGCTGGTTGCACTTGGCACATGGTGTGCGCAATACCGCTGCAGGTTTGCGCTATGTGCTATACATGTTTATGACCGACCTGGCCGATGTTACCAAAGTGATTCATAAACCCGCCGGGTACTTTATGGCACCCGAAGGAGACGAACGTATTGGTGATGTGTCAAACGTGGTATTTGCAAATGGTTGGATACAAAATGAGGCAGGTGAAGTATTCATTTACTATGCATCGTCAGATACGCGATTGCATGTAGTCACTACCACTATAGATATATTGCTCGACTATGTTGTAAACACGCCTGAAGATGGTATGCGCTCGGCGGCATCGGTTGAAATCATTAACCAAATTGTTACGGCAAATGAACCATTTATAGAGGAACCTAAAACCGATAAAAAATCACCTGCAAGGCAAAAAGTGTATCAGGTATAAAGTTACTGCTTAAGGCGTTTTTCAAGAACGCTTTAAGCAATTCACCTTTGTGTTTGCTATTTTTTTGACTTATGTTAATATCAGCATCAGCAGGTTGTTTAAGGGGTATTAAATACAAGATCAATAACATTTTTTACTGTTTAATATCGCTTGAAATTGTACCTGCCAAACATTAATTATAAAATCGATTGCATGAAAAATTATTTACTTCCCCTTTGTTTATTTACGGCTGCTGTATGCATGACATTTAGCGATGCCACAGCTCAATCGCCGGTTATAAATGCTATAGTCCCCAACAGCACCAGCATAGAAAAATTCGAAAAGTTTGAGGCGACCGTATCACTGACCGCAGGCTTTATAAATGCATACGATTACGATGATATTTTGGTGCGTGGAATATTTACGGCCCCTTCAGGTAAAAAGGATACTATAGAAGGGTTTTACATGCAGGGCTTCACGCTCAACACAACTAGCGGCAACCTTACTCCTACAGGCACAAACAACTTTGTGGTAAGATATGCTCCCTCAGAAACGGGTAGTTATAATTTTGTTGTTACCTGTTTAAATACCGCAGGCTATACAGAGTCTTCAACCAATAATTTTCAATCCGTATCATCCGCAAAAAAAGGTTTTGTAAGAAAGAGCACAGGCAACTACTTAAAATTCGACAACAATACACAGTACATACCCGTAGGGCAAAATTTAGCGTGGCAACAAAACAACAAATACCTCGATTATAGAAACTGGACAGATAAAATGGCGGCTAATAATGCTAACTTTATCAGGTTGTGGCAATGCTCGTGGGGACTGGGTATAGAATGGCGTGGTGCGCCTTATGAGGGGTTAAAAAAATACCGGCAAGACAATGCATTTTATACAGACAAACTATTGGACGAATGCAACGCCAAAGACATCTACATGATGTTGTGCATCAACCATCATGGAATGGTTTCGAGCACTGTAAATCCTAACTGGCCAGAAAGTCCATACAACGCCGTGAATGGTGGCCCATGCACCAACACGTGGGATTATTTTACAAATACCACGGCAAAAAATTTACACAAAAACAGGCTGCGCTACATTATTGCGCGTTGGGGATACTCACGAAATGTAATGAGTTGGGAGTTGTTTAATGAAGTGGAATGGACCGATAACTTTAATACCTATAAAACACAAATAAAAGATTGGCACCAGGAAATGGCCCGGTACATCCAGGCAAAAGATCCGTTTGACCATTTGGTTACCACCAGCTTTGCACACGACAACAACGATGCTGCTACCTGGAACCTTCCTGAAATGGACTTCACTCAAACCCATTATTACAATGGTTCTGCTAATATGGAAATGGTATTGGCGGATGGTGCAAAAAGTTACCTGACACAATTTAATAAGCCAACTTTTAATGGCGAGTTTGGGGTAGAAACGAATAATATTTCATTGTCTACGGTTGATCCCAACGGCATCTACATTCACAATAGTTTATGGGCTACTTTATTTAGTGGCGCAATGGGTACCGGCGCATCGTGGTGGTGGGACAGCTATATTGAACCGCAAAACCTCTATTATCATTATAAAGGACCGGGGCTGGTGAGTGCAAAAATTCCTTTTGTAACGAACAACTATAAAGTGCATTCCGCCAATGTAACAGGCGGCGGAAATGCCGATCTGACTTTTTCGCCGGGTGCTGATTGGGGTGCAGTAACACCAACAAGTTTTACTGTAAATGCAGATGGTACCATGACTCCGGGCGCCAGCCAGTTAAATAAATATTTATACGGAAGTCAGTGGAATACACAGAACCGTTACCCGCCCACGTTTACAGTAACCTTTAGTGCAGCCAGCCAATTTAAAGTAACTACTGGTGGAAGTATTGGTACCTCTCCACGCATAAGTGTATATGTGGATGGCACCCTTGTACTTGACCAGGCGGCAACAGTAAATACAACTTTTACAGTACCCGTTGCTTCTGGTACGCACACCATAAAAGTTGATAACCTTGGTACCGACTGGACGCAAATAGCGGGTTACACTTTTACCAATCTTGGTGCACCTTTAAATACCTATATTTTAAAAAGCGCCAATAGCCTGCAAGCTTCAGGATGGATACACAACAAAAAATACAACTGGATTGATGTAAAGAATACAGGAGCACCAGCCGCTGTTAACGGTGCCAGTCTTACAGTTCCCGGTATGGCAAATGGTACTTACCAGGTAAAATGGTTCGACTGCCTTACGGGTGCAGAACAATCCGTCAGCAACATTGTCGCTACCAATAATCAATTGGTTTTGCCCGCACCTTCCATTAGTTGGGATGCTGCTTTTACTGCTTTTGAATTGACTACGCTACCCATTACTTTATCGGCTTTTAGAGGCGAAGCGCAACAAAACCGTAATGTGCTTTTCATCAATATAGCGCAGTCCGAAAATGTACAGGAAGTGTTAATTGAAAGAAGCAATGACAGCCGACAGTTTAATTCGATTGGTAAGCTTTCACCAGTCGGTAATAAGTTCATCGGCAATCACCTGTTTGCTGATAATTCACCTACGGAAAGCAAGAATTTTTACCGTTTGAAAGTGATAGATAAAGATGGGGCTTTTAATTACTCTGGTGTTGTGTTGTTGCAGCGTAAAACAATCGGAATGCAATTATTTCCCAACCCGGTTAAAGGTGAGTTGTTTGTAAAAGCCAACGATCTGACAACAAAGAAATGCCAGGTGGCGATTACGGATAATGCCGGCAGGCAGTTGCTTAGTAAGGTTGTGGTGCCTTTAAATGATGGCTTCAACATTACTTTACCTGTACAAGCATTAAATAAAGGCGTCTATTTTTGTTCTGTTACCGATGATGCAGGAACCGTGTTACACGTTGAAAAATTTATTAAGGAATAATGCAGCAGATGCAGCAGGTGAGTTAACGAATATTAAAATGAAGAACATTGTTTTAATCGCTTTTGCTACTGCAAATACTAATGTTGAAAGCGCAAGCACCGGTAAACAATTTTCATTTTGATACTGCTACGTTTCAGTATGGCAAATTACCTGTAACAAACCTGCAGGTAAAGGGAGCGCCTGATAAAATTCAGTTTGCCATTATTGCAGATATAAACGGTGGTAATATACCCGGTGTGCTGGAGCTTGCCAGCAGTAAAATAAAAAACCTGCAGCCACCCTTTCTTATGTCTGTTGGCGACCTGGTTGACGGCTATAAGAACGATTCCGTTTTAGCAGATAAACAGTATGGCACAATTCAATCATCAGGTGCAATCATTGGGCATGCCTTTTTTTATGTGCTGGCAATCATGATGTAAGCAACCCATTTTTAAAACAACAATGGTTAAAGCGTTCGGACCATACTTACAACACGTTTTTGTATAAAGATGCCCTGTTTGTTGTATTGGATACCGAGGATGGAAATACCGACGGCATCAGTGAAGAACAAGCCGCATTTATAAATGCTGTGTTGCAAAAAAACAAAGAGGCGAGGTGGACATTCGTCTTCATGCACCGGCCTTTGTGATCATATGGAAATGCGGCAGGTTACGAAAGAATTGAAGGCGCTTTAAAGGGGCGCAACTACACCGTTTTCTCTGGCCATGACCATAACTATTTATACGGAACAAAAGACGGGCAAAAGCATTTTGTATTAGCGACCACAGGTGGCGGTACCAATGGACGGGGAAAATCTTTTGGCGGGTTTCACCATATTACATGGGTTACACTTTTGCGCTGTGGATGACATCCCTAATACAAAACCTTCAATCATTAATTGGAAGCCAAATGGAAGTCGGATGCAGATTACGACTGGTGCGGCATATTTGTTTTCAAGAATGCAATAGCAAATGATAAAACGAAATAGCGATGATATGTTTATAACGGGCTAAACTGTGTGATACAACCGCATTAAATTTTTTTTCATGCAAGGAATCGTTGATTTAGAAGGGAGCTGATTTCTATCGGCACCCTTATTTTTATTTAAAACGTTTTTTATTTCCCAAATACAATAAGTTTATCTAAATGAATTTACAGGCATACAAATCAGAAGTTGAACAAGAGCTGAACGACATCTTAAAGTACTGGATTGATAATACTGTGGATGTAGTGAATGGCGGCTTTGTTGGCAAAATAGACAACGATAACATTATTGACGATAAAGCACCCAAAGGCTCGGTTTTAAATGCCCGTTTGCTCTGGAGCTTTTCTGCTGCGTATAACCTCACCAAAAATGTACAATACCTGCAAATGGCAGAGCGTGCATTCAAGTATATCTGCAAGTATTTTATTGATAAGGAATTTGGTGGTGTATACTGGACAGTAGATCATAAAGGAGATCCGTTGGGTACAAAGAAACAGGTGTATGCAGTATCGTTTGCTATCTATGGATTGAGCGAGTATTACCGTGCTACGGAAGACAAAGAAGCAAAGACACTTGCCATTCAATTGTACAACGATATTGTGCGGCATAGCTACGATGAAAAATACGGCGGATACATAGAGGCGTACACCCGTGAATGGAAAGAAATATCGGATTTGAGATTGAGTGATAAAGATGCGAACGAAAAGAAAACCATGAACACGCACCTTCATGTGATGGAAGGTTTTGCGCACCTATATCGTATATGGCCGGATGCAGGACTGAAGCAAAAACTGCAGGAATTAATCCACCTGTTTCTCGATCATATTATTGATAAAAACACGCAACACCTCATTTTGTTTTTTGATGAAGATTGGACACCGAAGTCAAACATACTGTCGTATGGGCACGATATAGAGGCTGCGTGGCTGGTGCAGGAAGCTGCTGAAGTTATACAGGATCATACATTGATTGAAACAGTAAAGGAGCAATCGCTGTTGATGGCGACAGCCGTTGCACGGGGTTTAGATAGTGACGGCGGACTTTGGTATGAAAAAGACATCATAGCCAACCACCTGGTTAAAGAAAAACATTGGTGGCCGCAGGCAGAAGCGATGGTGGGTTTTTATAATGCTTACCAAATATCTGGTGACGAGCAATACCTGCAGCATTCTATCGATAGCTGGCAATTTATAAAAAATTACATTAAAGACAACGAGAACGGCGAATGGTACTGGGGCATTAAAGAAGACAACAGTATTATGGACGGAGAGGATAAAGCAGGTTTATGGAAATGCCCTTATCATAACAGCAGGGCATGCATTGAGATATGCCAAAGAATAGCTTGTAAAGTCAATTACTAAAATGGATAAAATAAAATTATTTAATGGGATAATAATTTCGTCCATTACTGCTGCCTTTTATGCTGGAGCAGAAACTTGTTGGTAATTAGTACACTTGTAATTTAAATCGCTTTTACTTAGCAGACTAAAGATGCCAATTAATAAGAAGATGAAGTGATTGCGACGCAACAATGATGCTATGGAAACCGATGCTGGTATAAAAAAATATAAAATTAATACAGTTGATTAAAAGAATTGAAGCGGTATAACAACTCACAAAATGAATAGATAAAAACTTCTATTGTGCGGTGATTAAATCCACTTAAGAAATGAAACAGATATTAAATTGCTGCGAAAGCCAATGTTCGTGTGCCTGCCTTTGGCATTCTTTTAGTTGAAGACCATTTATTCTCTGGCAAACAATTTATTCCTCTGTAGTGGAAGGCTAATAGTAGCTTTGCACCTTCCTTTCATTTATAAATATTAACCAAGCATATGAGTGGTAAGTTAAAGAAAATGGCAAGAACATTTTGTACCGTTTTAATGTGTTGTACACCATTTATTTTTGCCTGCAACAATAGTAAAAAGCCTGGTGATGCTACCGCTGGTGCGCAACCTGTACCTGAGTACCCTGTACTTTCCGTTACACCCCATAATACCACTTTGTTCACCGACTATCCTGCCACCATACAAGGTCAGCAAAACATTGAAATACGCCCTAAAATAGATGGCTATGTAGAAACCATTTATGTTGATGAAGGCGAAATGGTTCGTAAAGGTCAGCCCTTGTTTCACATAAGTGCACCACAGTACGAGCAGGAATTGCGTACTGCGCAGGCTGATATAAAGATTGCTCAAGCTGATGTAAATGCGGCGCAAATGCAGGTAAACAAAGTGCGCCCCCTGGTTGAAAAAAATATTATCAGCAATTATGAATTACAGTCTGCACAATACACACTTCAGTCAAGAATGGCGGCCCTTGCACAGGCACAGGCGAGGCTTGCAAATTCCCGTACCAATTTAGGCTATACAAAAGTAACCAGCCCTGTAAACGGGGTGGTTGGTCTTATCCCTTTTAAAATAGGAAGCCTGGTAAGTAGTAATACTGCAGAACCTTTAACTACTGTTTCAAACGTGTCCACTATTTATGCGTATTTCTCCGTAAACGAAAAACAGGCCATCGCCTTTCAGAAAAGTACTCCGGGAAGCACTTCGCAGGAACGGCTGGCAACGGTACCTCCCGTAAGCCTGTTGCTGGCAGATGGTTCCGAATTTCCTCAAAAAGGTAAAGTAGAATCGGGAAGCGGCATGGTAAATACGCAAACAGGTTCTTTTAGTTTACGGGCCACATTTCCTAATCCGGGCAATTTTATCAGGAGCGGTAGCACGGGCAGCGTTCGCATACCGCGAAAGGAAGATTCAGCCTTAATTGTGCCGCAAAAAGCGACATACGAAATACAAGGTAAAAAGTTTGTTTATGTTGTTGAAAGCACTGGAACAGTACGCAGTGCGGAGATAACTGTGTTGGATAGTGGCAACGGGCAATACTTTGTTGTGGAAAGCGGTTTGCAGCCGGGCGAAAAAATTGTGCTGGAAGGCGTTGCCACATTGAGAGATGGAATCCGAATAAACCCAACAACTATTAATGCTGATAGTTTGTATAACCAATTGCTTAAATAATGCATGTGCATTTTACTAAGAGGCATTATGGCAAAAAGTGATGTATCAAAATACTAAAAGCCACCAGGCCGGATAAAAATTTTTTGGGCAGGTGTTTTCGTTTGGGTAGGGATAATCATTATTAATACTGATGTTGTTATGTTTAAAAAATTTATAGATCGCCCGGTGCTGTCAACGGTTATTTCTGTTTTGATAGTAATACTGGGTGTATTGGGTTTAAATACTTTACCTATATCGCAGTACCCGGATATTGCACCACCCACCGTGCAGGTGTCTGCTTCGTACCAGGGAGCCAATGCAGATGTGGTATTGAATAGCGTGCTGATACCATTGGAAGAACAGATTAATGGTGTGGAAGGCATGACCTATATGACTTCTTCGGCTGGCAATGATGGCTCAGCAAACATTACTGTAAATTTTGCACTTGGCACCAATCCAGATCTCGCCGCAGTAAACGTTCAAAACCGTGTGGTGCGTGCCAGTAGTTTATTGCCGCAGGAAGTAACCAGGGCGGGTGTAACCACAGCCAAACGCCAAAGCAGTAACCTTGTTATCTTTTCTTTATACAGCGATAATCCCGCCTACGATCAAACATTTTTGCAGAATTATATCAGCATCAACCTCATTCCGCAAATAAAAAGGGTGAATGGTGTGGGTGATGCTACTGTATTTGGACAAATGGAATATGCCATGCGTATTTGGTTGAAGCCAGATATCATGGCTTCTTACGGTTTGATTCCTTCTGATGTCAGCGCTGCCCTGGCAGAACAAAATATTGAGGCGGCACCGGGACAGTTTGGCGAACAAGGTGGCCAGGCGTTCCAGTATGTAATTAAATACACAGGCAAATTGAAAACAGTCGGGGAGTTTGAAAACATTGTAATTCGTTCTGTTGGCAACAGCCAGTTGTTAAGGTTAAGAGATATTGCCCGGGTAGAAATGGGGGCGCTTAACTATTCCAGCACTACGCGTACCGATGGCAAGCCTTCTGTTGGAGTGGCCATCAGCCAGACCGCAGGCAGTAACGCTAAGGAAGTTATAGAAGGCAGCATGGCGGTGTTGGATGCTGCGGCAAAAAACTTTCCACCAGGGGTGCATTATATCAACTTCATTAACGCCAACGATTTTCTCGATGCCAGTATAGAAAAAGTAATTCGTACCCTGATAGAAGCGTTTATTCTTGTATTTCTTGTAGTGTTTATATTTTTACAGGATTTGCGTTCAACCCTTATTCCCGCTATTTCAGTTCCGGTAGCTATTATTGGAACTTTCTTTTTTCTTAACCTGTTTGGCTTTACCATCAACCTGCTAACCTTGTTTGCACTGGTACTTGCAATAGGTATTGTGGTAGATGATGCCATAGTAGTAGTGGAAGCAGTACATTCCAAGCTTGACCATGGATATAAATCGGCGCGGAAAGCATCAGTGGATGCGATGAGCGAAATTTCTGGTGCGATCATCTCTATAACGCTTGTAATGGCTGCTGTATTTATACCGGTGAGCTTTATCACAGGTTCGGCTGGTGTGTTTTACAAGCAGTTTGGTTTAACGCTGGCAATTGCCATTATACTTTCGGCTGTAAATGCCCTAACGCTTAGTCCCGCCTTGTGTGCCATATTTTTAAAACCGCATGGAGATGAAAAGCATAAAAAAGGCTTTATGCAGCGATTTTATAACGGGTTTAATACAGCGTTTAAAGTAACAACTCAAAAATATAAAGGCTCTGTATCGTTTTTAATAAAAAGAAAATGGATTGCCCTAACAGGTATCGCTGTGTTTGCAGGATTGCTTTATGTATTGATACAAATAACGCCTAAAGCATTTGTACCCAGTGAAGATTTAGGTGTGGTAATGAGTGACATTGCCTTGCCACCCGGCGCCTCGTTAGAGCGAACCGAAGAGGTAGCTAAAGAAATTGAAAAAATTGCGCACTCTGTTCCCGAAGTGCAGTATGTATTACGTATTGCGGGGCGAAGTTTAATAAGTGGTGTAGGTAGCAACTATGGTATGGTGATTATGCGTTTACATCCCTGGGCGGAACGCACCGGAAAAGGGCAGGATGTGCAATCGGTTGTAAAGAAAATGTTTGCAAAAACAGCCGGGATCCGCGATGCCAAAGCCCTGTTTTTTTCACCGCCAACCATACAGGGCTTTGGCTTTTCGGGTGGCTTTGAATTTCAGTTGCAGGACCGTAGTGGTGGCGATATTGCTAAGTTTACTAAAGTAAGTAACGATTTTCTCGCTGCACTTAATAAGCGACCCGAAGTGCAGTATGCCTCCACCTCTTTTAACCCAAACTTCCCCCAATATCAAATAAGCGTAAATGTTGCCAAAGTAAAGGAAGCCGGACTATCGGTAAATGATATTTTGGGTACGATGCAGGGGTATTTTGGGGGTGTATATGCATCCAATTTTAACCAGTTTGGCAAGCAATACCGGGTAATGTACCAGGCGGAACCTGCTTTTAGAGCCAACCCCGAAAGCCTCAATAACATTTACGTGCGTAATTCAAGCGGCACTATGGCGCCCATAACTTCATTTATAACTTTGGAAAAAGTGTATGGGCCCCAATCTATTTCGCGCTTTAACCTGTTTACTTCAATAGCCGTAAACGGTGCACCTAATGCCGGCTTTAGCTCCGGCGATGCCATTAATGCAGTACAACAAACCGCCAGCCAGGTATTGCCTGCAGGTTATGGGTTTGAATTGTCGGGTATTACCCGCGAAGAGATGTCGGCAGGTGGACAAACATTGTTCATCTTTATGCTGGTACTGGTGTTTGTATACTTTTTACTCAGTGCGCAGTACGAAAGCTACATCCTTCCGTTTGCAGTTTTATTGTCGCTGCCCATTGGGCTGGCAGGCGCTTTTGTATTTGTGTGGCTTTTTGGAATTACCAATAACATTTATGTACAGATCACTTTAATTATGCTGGTTGGTTTGCTGGCCAAAAATGCGATTCTGATGGTAGAGTTTGCACTCGACAGAAGACGGCAGGGAATGCCGCTGGTGCAGTCGGCACTTGATGGTGCACAAGCCCGCTTACGCCCGATTTTGATGACTTCGTTTGCTTTTATTTTTGGTTTGATTCCACTGATGCTATCGTCAGGAGCCGGCGCTTTTGGCAACCGTTCAATTGGTACCGGTGCAGTGGGTGGTATGTTAATCGGAACCTTGTTTGGAGTGTTTGTCATTCCAGTATTGTTTATTATGTTCCAGTCGTTGCAGGAAAAGATCAGTGGCGCACCAAAAATGCCATTAGCAAAAGATGCTGAAGAAACCCAGGCAGCACAATCCTGACGGTGTAAATAACCGGAACTAAAAACTTCTAAAAAAAAGAAGATGCAAAGAAAAAATCAGAATAAGATTTATGTAAAATATATAGCCATAGCTTTCCTGCTGATTGTATTCATCAACTCCTGTAAGGTAACAACAACTTATACCCCACCCGATATAACAACAAGCAATTTGTACAGGGGCGTTTATGCTTCAGATACCAATACCATTGCAAACTTATCGTGGCAGGAATTATTTACCGATACCATATTGCAGCGGTTAATATCCGAAGGCATTGAGCAAAACCTGGATCTGCAAATTGCTTATACCCGCATACGCCAGGCGCAGGCATATTATGCACAAAGCGGGGCTGCATTTTTACCAACGCTAAATGCGAATGCAGGTATTACTCAATCAAAATTATCTGAAGCGCAAGGCTTTGGCATTCGAACTAAAGCTACCCAATACCAATTGGGTTTATCCTCTGCCTGGGAAGCTGATATATGGGGGCGGTTGAGTAGCAGCCGGAGAGCGGCTTTTTCTAACTTGCTGCAATCGCAAGCGGGGGCAAGGGCGATACAAACCGGAATTGTGAGCGGCATCGCCAATTTGTATTACACACTTCTTGCACTCGACCAACAATTAGCCATTACCCAACAAACCGTACTAAACTGGGATACTACTGTTACTACCATGCGGGCATTAAAGATAGCCGCAAGGGTTACTGAAGCTGCCGTTGTACAAAGCGAAGCACAGCGGTATGCAGCAGAAGTAACCATCCCGGATTTAAAGCAAAGCATACGCGAAACAGAAAATGCACTAAGTATTTTACTGGGTGTATCGCCTTCAGATATTAACCGCAGCCGGCTGGAGGAACAACCAACCTTAATGGTATTGAACACGGGAATTCCTGCACAATTGTTGGCCAACAGACCAGATGTGCAGGTTGCTGAATTGGCTTACCGCTACGCTTTTGAATTAACCAATGTGGCACGAACAGCTTTTTATCCTGCGTTAACCATTTCGGGCACGGCCGGGCTTAATAGTCTTTCCATTGGCAATTTTCTCGATCCTGCTTCTTTTGCAGCAAGCATCGGTGCAGGTTTAACGCAACCAATATTTAACCGGCGTTTAAACAAAACGAATTTAATAGTTGCACAGGAAGAACAAAATGCCGCATTATTGGGGTTTAAAAATACTTTGTTGGTAGCAGGCAGGGAAGTGTCGGATGCATTGTCGCTACATGCAACAGCACTTGAAAAAATGTCGGTACGCCGCAACCAGTTATCTGCTTTACAAAAGTCGGTAGAATACACGCAGGAACTATTACAGAATGGCTTTGCCAATTACAACGAAACTATAACAGCCCGTCAAAGCTTATTGGCTGCAGAGTTGGGCCGGGTAAACGACAAATTACAACAGTTACAAGCCACGGTTAATTTGTACCGCTCCGTTGGCGGCGGCTGGAAGTAAGGAGCCACTTCATTTTTCTCCTATTTGCTATGGAATTTAATAGCCATCCTAACTGATTGGCAAATCTAAAATTTAGGTAATGATAAGCCCAAAGGGGCCACTATATTTATTACATATTGAACGAAATAATGCTTTGAGGGAATGTTTTTTTTTAAAAGCTGCTAAGCAAATTTTTTTTTTGGACCAGGCATTATAAATCTATTGAGCAGTCGTTGCGTCGCACACTTGTACCACATTACTTTACTCAGCAAGTGAATAATGATTTTGTATGCAAGGCTCATAATAGTTATGCAAGTATACGTGTGCGACGCAAGGATGCTGCTATAATAACTGCTGCCGGTAACATCCCCCTTCACCAGTTTAAATAAACGCACCAATTTAATATCAAACCTTTTTGTTTGGCTAATGTTGTTGCTTAGGTTTTAACCTGAATTGTTAATAAGCAAACCTTGCAAAACGCTTTTACGTAACTCGTTTTAATCTATTCTTAAATTGAAGCCTAATTGTGCAATATTATTATTTACCCAATCCGCATCGGCTGATGCAGTAAGTAAAAACCTGCTTCCTGGTAAAGCTTTTAAACACAAAAAAAATCTTTCATCAATACTTATTACAGACTGCTTAAAAAAGTTGCAGCAAACAGGATTGCCGGTATTTTGTACCAATGGCAATCAGGCCGGAAATTCGTTTGGTGAAAAAATAAGCAATGGATTAGAGCAGGTTTTTAATAAAGGATTTGAACAGGTAGTGGTGGTAGGAAACGATTGTCCTGAATTAACTACAAGATTAGTTTTAGAAAGTGTAACAGCCCTAAATAACTGCGGTGCGGTTATAGGACCGGATAGGAGAGGAGGAGCCTACCTGATTGGCATAAACCAAAATGCTTTTGATAAAAACCTTTTTGCTGGGTTACCCTGGCAGTCGGGCGGTTTGTTTACAGGTTTACAAAACTTATTTCTAATAAATAAGAGTTCGTTTACAGTTTTAAAAACTTGCTCTGATATTAATTGCTACGAAGATTTACATACAGTAGCAATCAAATTCAAAACGGTCCTGCTTCAAGTGGTTTGTTGGTGCGTAGAAGTTATGGTCCGCCACGGCAGTTTCAGTTAGGCGCCAACTATTATTTTTAAAACCTGGTTGTTGTATAAATTGTTTTTTGTGGTACCGGCAGCAGTACTTTGAAGCATCATCGTTGCGTCGCAATCACTTTATCGGCATATCGTTATGGGGCTTTTTAAAAATGCTGCTACTATTGTTGCGGTAGAAGTGAGTGACACAACAAAAGTTGCAGGATGATTCAAATGCCGGTAACCAATTATTTATTCATTGTTTAAAACAGTTTACTTTAAGTTAAGCCAGGTTTTTAAATCGCTTACTTTTTTAAAAATAGAAGTATGTTGCAACTGCTTCTGTTTTCAAAATATTATTATCTATAATTAATGAAATTTTATTCCTTCATATTCTCGCTTATTATATTGGTTGCATGCCAGCAACCCAAACAGGAAAACTTAAACCTCGATAAAATTTCGTGGCAAAAAATTGAAGAAAAAGCCAATGGAGCCAACGTAACTATGATGATGTACCAGGGTGATAAAAAGGTTAACCGCTATATGAACGAATATGTAGTGCCTGCCTTAAAGAAACAATATAATATTACTTTAAACATAGTGCCGGGCCAGGGTAAGGATATTGTAAACAACCTGATGAGCGAAAAGGAAGCAGGCAAGCAAAACAGCGAAATTGATTTGTGTTGGATTAATGGTGAAACGTTTTTCCAGTTGCGGCAGATTGATGCATTGTACGGGCCTTATACCGATAAATTACCCAATGCAGAATATGTTGATTGGGAAAACCCCGTTATCCGTTACGATTTTCAGCAGGATATTAACGGTTACGAAACACCCTGGGGCGAATCTTTTTTCTATTTTATTTACGATAGTGCCAAAGTGCAAAACCCTCCTTCAAGCTTAGATCAATGGCAAACATGGTGGAAACAAAATCCCGGTAAGTTTACGCTTGCAACCGATTTTAATGGTATGACTTTATTAAAGTCCTGGTTGGTTGAACTGGCCGGTGGTATTAATGAACTGGATGGAAAATTTGATGAGCAGAAATATGAAAAGTACGCAACCCAGCTTTGGAAAATTTTGAATGATCACAAACAATATTTCTGGAAAAAAGGAGAAACGTTTCCATCAGGCAATACCAGCATTGCGCAAATGTATAGCAGCGGCGAGTTAAGTTTTACCTCCAGTTTTAATGATGCTGATATTGATAATAAAGTGGGCGAAGGTGTTTTTCCAACATCATCCAAAGCTTACATTTTAAGTGCTGGCTCCATTCACAACACACATTATGTTGGTATTACTTCCAACGCTCCCAATAAAGAGGCAGCCCTGGTGGTTTGTAATTTTTTAATTTCTCCTGAAGCACAGGTTAAAAAAAACGATATAACCCTTTGGGGAAGCCGCACCGTTTTGGCCTACGATAAATTAGATAAGGAGTGGCAGCAAAAATTTGATGCCTTACCCAAAAGGCAATATGGCATTACACCAGAGCAATTAAAAAGCCGGTCAATTAAAGAGCCCGAGCCAGAGTATATGTTGAGGGTATTCAGTGATTTTAGAAAAAAAGTGATTGAGGTAAATTAATGCAGGTAAGAGCCATTAATATAGCAGCCTATTTGTTATTATTTGTTTTTGCCGTGTTGCCTTTGGCTGCAGGTTTTGGGTATGCATTTATGTACAGTATCGGTTTAACCGGTGCACTGCAAACAGGGCTTACTTTTGAGCACTGGCAAAAGCTTTTTACCGATGATCACGTACTGGGTTCCTTTGGATATAGCGCAATGATCGCTTTATTTTCATTACTACTTTCCGTTTCAGCAGCATTGTTTGTGAGTTTAAAATATCCACGTTCTTTTAGTAAAGGATTATTGTCGTACCTCATTTATTTACCCCTGGCGTTTCCTGCTATGGTTGCTGCTTTTTTCTTTTTCCAGTTTATGTCAAAGGCCGGTATTTTATCAAGAATATTTTATCGGTTACACATAACATCCGCTATTGAACAGTTTCCTGACCTGGTGAATGATAAGTATGGCATTGCAATGATTGTTACCCATTTTTTTCTCAGCTTTCCGTTTTTTATTCTGCTGTTCATTAACCTGTACAAAACCGAAAGGATAAAGGAATATATTTTATTAGCCGAAAGCCTGGGTGCATCCAAAGTGCAATCAGCATTTAAAATAGTGGTGCCCATGTTGCTGCAAAAAAGCCTGCACAATATTATCCTCTATTTCATTTTTATTTTTGGGGCATATGAAATCCCGGTATTGCTCGGGCGGTCCAATCCTGAAATGGTTTCGGTTTTAGCAGTAAGAAAATTGCAACGTTTTAATCTGCTTGATATTCCGCAAGGTTATGCCATTGCTATTCTTTATTCTGTGTTTGTATTTGCATTGATTTTGATAATGATGCGTAAACGAAAATTAGCCTACGATGTTTAAACCAGGCTACATAGTAAAAGTGGGCATTGGTATTGCCTGTATTATACCCATTCTGTTATTGTTCATGTTATCCTTGTCAAAAAACTGGGTGTACCCAAACTTTTTTCCGGGTCAGGTTAGCTGGCAAAACTGGAAAGAACTTTTTACGCCGGGCAACAGTATTACTCTGAGCCTTTTAACATCGTTAAGTATTGCACTTTTTGTTGCAATTTTCTCTACAGTTGGCGGGTTTGTAACCAGCCAGTTGATCGCCTATCATGCTTATCGCAAAAAGTTATTGTTCCTGGCTTATTTGCCTTTTGTATTATCGCCGGTAATTTTAGCGGTTTGCCTTAAATTTTATTTTATAAAAATGAATCTGGCCGGTACCACCATAGGAGTAATACTGGCACAGCTTATCATCGCCTTCCCCTACAGCATTATATTTTTTATTGGTTTTTGGAACCAACAGATTAAACAGTTCCAGGCCATGGTAAACACACTGGGAGGAAATAACCTGTACGCATTTAAAAAAATTATTTTTCCATTATCAAAGCCTTTTCTCCTGGTTTGTTTTTTTCAATCGTTTTTAATTAGTTGGTTTGAGTACGGACTTACCAGTGTAATAGGTTATGGCAAAGTGCAAACACTTACCATAAAAGTGTACCAGTTTTTGGTAGAAGCCAATATTTTTTATGCGGCCTTAAGTTGTTGTATTCTTATACTTCCCCCGGTTTTACTATTGTGGATGAATAAAAAATTTATCTTTCGTGAGGTAAGTGATCGGGTTGCGGATTAAATAAATTGCTGGTTTTGTAAGTATGTTAGCGGTCATGCTTTAGGCCTCTTCCTACAAACCAAACCATTTGACTGACAGCTATGTTTTTCGTAATTTCGTTTAGTGCTTTTGCGTGCAAACTTTCATTTGAAAAGGGTTATGCAGGAGTAGTTTCTTTTATTGCAAAAACGCAACTTATCCCTCATTATGAACAGACATTAGGTGCAAAACTCTTTGGCGGTAATCGTATGTTCATTGACACCAAAGAGGCACTCATTTTGACAACCAAATATTTTAAAGACTTTAAATTATGATAGACTTCAAAAAAATGGATGACAAGGATTTTGTTTTTGTAAGCAAAACTTTGAGCGACAAAGAAGAAAAAGAATTCAGCGAGTTCTTAAAATCCCGTAAGACAAAATCAAGGCGGAAACGTGACATAAAAAAAGCAAAAGTGCTTCAAGACCAATAGCACGAATCGCTAACAAAAGCATTACTGCAAGTGGGGCTCGATGTTGGAGCATTCGGATTCAGCTCGCTATCGGCAGCAGTTTTTATCTTCAAATTCATAATTAAAGCCAAACTGCAGTACCGGGCAGAACGCAATTTTAATTCCCTA
>JBBSJX010000021.1:0-18777 GCA_038256825.1 Chitinophagales bacterium | reverse complement strand
TTATTTACGGCTTACCGAGGACTTACCGCCGAGTATAGCAAGCATAAAAAGCTCGCCCGTTACACCTGGCCATTGTGGTTATATGTGGCTATTACGGGGCCAATTGTGTATTTTTTCATCAGTCCCTACTATACTTAATTTAAATTTTTGGTTACCAACATCAAATCAATAATCAACATTGTTGTGTCACTCACTTGTACTACAAACCTTTGCGCAGCAATAAGGCTTTTGTTGGGTACATTCCAAATTACCGCTATTGGTGGGCGACCAACAGCGGCGCAGCAACCCGTTGGCGGTCGCCTGACCGCCAACGGGTTCTCATTGAAGTGTTACAATTTGGGATGCGACCATTTTGTTTTTCGTAAAAGTTGAAAATTAATTGGAAAGTTTTCCTTTTTCCTTTTGCTTGTACAACATAGCTTGAGCAGCAATAAGTCTTTTTGTTGAGTGCTTCCCAGATTGTCGCTGTTGGTCAGGCGACCAACAGCGGCGCAATTTTTTTCCTTTTTCCTTTTTCCTTTTTCCTTTTTATTTTGTACTCCAAACCTTTATAGATGAAGGATATTTTGCATCATGATAAACCCTGATGGTTGCTTTCTGAAAATCATCTTCATCAGCTTTTGGAATACTCATAAATTTTTGCGGGTTACGGTCAACAAGAGGAAACCAACTACTTTGAACCTGAACCATTATTTTGTGCCCCTTTAAAAAAGAATGTGCAACATCGTTTAAGCTAAACCGTACATTGGTTATTTTGCCTGGTGTAAAGGCTTCAGGTGTTGTAAAACTGTTTCTAAACTTTCCTCTTAATATTTCGGCCCTAACCAATTGTTGCAATCCGCCTATATTTTTACCGCTGGCATCTGTAGCTGTATCGGGTAATACATCAATCACTTTTACTACAAAATCAACATCAGTGCTGGTAGTGGTTACAAACAGATTGGCGGTTATAGGGCCTGATAACGTGGTGGCTTGGTCCAGAACATTGCTGGTATAAACCAATACATCATTGCGTTTAGAGGCAAAAGACTGGTCGGCAACCATGTACTCATTATTACGGCCTCCACCGATAGTATTTACATAGGGTACGGGGTTAGCAGGATCAGAAACATATTCATCATAGCCCGATATAATTTTGGGTTTTGAAAGATCCAGTTGGTTATTGTTGTTTAAATACCAGGTTAAAGGAAATGCGGATTTTGGTGGCCAGCTCTCATATTCTTTCCATTGGTTAGAACCGGTTTCAAAAATGGTGGCTTCCGCGGCATTATAGGTTGCACTACCTTTTAAATAGGTATTAAAAAAGTTAAACTCCATTAGCTGAAAATAATCGCTGGTATTGCTTCCAAAATTTAAAGAGCCAAACTTGCTCCATTCACCTCTTGCCCAGGCGCCATGTGTCCAGGGCCCCATGATGAGTTTATTTTGATTATTGGACGATTTTTGTTCAATTGCTTCATAAGTTTTTAAGGCACCAAAAAGGTCCTCCGCATCATACCATCCGCCTACAACCAAAACAGCGGGTTTAATATTTACCAGGTGGGTTCTAATGTCCCTGGCCTGCCAGTACGCATCCTTAGTATCGTGCTGCAGGTATTCGTTCCATATTTTACTCTTATTCTTAAAATACTTTTCGTTGGCGTTTTTTAAAGGCCCCAGCTTCAGGTAAAAATCATAGGCATCGGTTATGCGCTCCTGAAAAATGGATGGGTACCTTGTCCACAGTGTATCACGGGGATAGTCAAAACCATTCATAAAACTAAAATTGTCCATCAAAAAAAACGCTCCGCGATGGTAAGCATCATCACCTTCAAACTCATCGGTAACCGGGGCTTGTGGCGAAACCGCTTTTAATGCAGGGTGCGCATTGGGAAGTGCCGCCGAAGCATAAAAACCGGGGTACGAAATGCCATACATACCTGCTTTGCCATTGTTGTTTTCTATGTTGGCAATCAGCCATTCAATCGTATCGTACGTATCGGTGCTTTCGTTGGTTTTTATTTTTGCTTGCTCCGATACATGGGGGGTAGCTTCTTCAAAATTGCCTTCGCTTTTATAGCGCCCCCTAACATCCTGCGAAACATAAATAAACTTTTCGTTGGTAAAATATTTACTTGGGCCAAGCCGCCTGGCAAAATTATTTTCACCATATGGTGCACTGGAATAGGGCGTTCTGGAAATAAGGAAAGGAACCTTTTCAGAAGCATCTTTTGGAATATAAATGGCTGTAAAAAGGCTAACCCCATCCCTCATAGGTATCATTCGCTCAATTTTAGTATACTGCTGATTGAGGTTAGTTTGAGCGTGCACCAGGGTTGTGCTTACAACAAAAATTAAGCAAAGGATAACCAAATTGTTTTTCATAATATATTTTGATGGTATGTGAGGTATGTTTTAAAGCAATTCAAGAGAGGGATCCCAAAAGTGCTTTTCAAAGTTGATGATGGTATCGTTTTCAATTTCAATGCCTTCTTTTTCTAATAATTGTTGCATTTTTTCAGGGGGATGAAAGTGCATTTTACCGCTAAGCATACCGTTGCGATTAACAACTCTTTGAGCAGGTACTTTAGGTTTAATGGCAAAGCTTGCATTCATTGCCCAACCTACCAAACGTGCGGAAGAACCGGTTCCTAAATAATTGGCAATTGCACCATAGGAGGTTACCCGCCCTTTGGGAACCTGGCGTACAACATCCCACACATTTTGATAGAAAGAGAAATTTTTGCTTTCGTCTTTAACCGGAAATTGCTGTTTCATAACCAATAACTGGAAACTTTAAATATAAATGAAGTTAACGGGGTTTGATCTGGATTTTTACAAGGTTTAAAAGTTCCAACAAATATTTATGCATAAAACTAAAAAAGGTTTCTTCAATCTTTTTGTAGCCGCTTTTTTTCCCTTGCTAGTTGCTTTTCACTTTTTAAAGGTTCTGGAACGCTTTCAAAATCGTATGGGCAATGCAGGCAACCATTTCCACAACAATAACCCCTTTCCCGGTGATAGCTTTCAGTAAGAACTACATAGCCCTGCTGGTTGTAATAAAAATCTTCACCCTCAATCATGTGCTTCTTCACTCAGTAATTTTTTTAACGCTTCTTCTTTTTCAGTAGTCAACTTGTTATTTAAAACAAACCGTAAATAATGTATGCGGTTGCTTTGGGCAATATCCAGTTTTTCGTAGTGTGTTTTTATAGCAAGTTCTGTACTTACTTTTTCACCAGCGTGTACATCATCTTTATCAACTAACAGTTCCAACCCAAAAAGGTTAATAACCAGTTTAGTAAAATTATAAAGATCGGGGCTATCGGTTTTAAGATTTACAATCCCGTTTTTACCCATGATGTTTTGGTAGAGACGCAAAAACCGTGGATGGGTTAACCTTTTTTTTGAACGGCTAAAACTTAGTTGCGGGTCAGGAAAAGTAATCCAGATTTCAGCTATTTCACCTTCTAAAAAGTAATCGTCAATTTTTTCTATCTGGCTCCTGAGAAAAGCCACATTGATTAAACCTTCGGCTAATGCCGTTTTTGCTCCTACCCACATCCTGTTACCCTTAAGATCAACCCCAATAAAGTTTTTATCCTTATACAGCCTGCCCAGGCCAACGGCATATTCACCCTTGCCACAAGCCAATTCAAGCGTAATGGGGTTATCGTTTTTAAAAAAACCAGCCCATTGTCCTTTCATTTCTGCCGGATATTCCAGGGCATTGGATAATGTTTTTAATTCTGCAAAACGTATTAATTTTTTTTGACCCATAAGGGGGCAAATGTAATTTTTTTAAGGGAATGAAGTAGGAGGTAAGTTTATAAAACTTTACCTGGATATTGAGGCAGTGCCGGTTTCTTTTATATCAACCCTGTAGCGTATTACCACCTGGTCGTTAAATACTAGGTTGAGGTATTGTACTGTATTTGATTGAACAGGATATGCATATTTTATTTTCCCTTTAAAAACTTCAATAGGTTTTATATAGGTCCAGGCATCGGGTTGTTGAAAGGTGGTATCAAAAAAAGAAAAGTTATCGTATTGCTTATCCAGTTCATCATTTGAAGCCAGTTCAAAATAAAGAGTATCTCCTATGCTTGCGTCTACCGTTCCTTTTTCGGGTTTGTAGCCACTTATTTTTGCCCTTACATAGCCTTGCTGTTTATAAGGAGCGGCGCTAAACTCACGTAAAGCCGGAGGCTGGGGTAATAAAGTCCAATTTAAATCTTCAGGATAATGGTCGTTTATAAATTGCGGTGGAGGTGTTAAAAAATAATTGCCATCGTAGCGCTTTACAAACTCGGTTCCTGAATAAGTTAAAAAACCGCTTGCCCAGGTAACATCCAGCAAGTGCCAGGTGTTGTTTATGCGTACCGCATTCCAGGTGTGGTTTGATTTAAATTTTGAGCCATTTCTATTGGAACCGATAGGCGAATAACCGGTAATAACAGCAGCCTGTATGCCGCTGAAATTGCATAAAGTTTTAAAGAGCCTTGCATAGCCATCGCAAAATGCCTCCCTGCGCCTGATGACCAAATCAGCAATTCTTTCGTCGAGTGGTTTTAGTATGGTTGAGGTGTCGCTGGGATCTTCCACCTCGTATTTTGATGTGGGATTGTACCTTTTGTTCCAGGGTGTAGCATGGTAGCCAATGTTATCGGTAATCCAATAAAATATGGATTTCACCTTTTCCATTTCGGTTTGATCGGGTCTGCTAAGTGCTTTGGCCAGGGTTTCAGCATCAGGTGCATCGGTAATATTAATTTGCCTGGTTTGGGAAGTAATATTAACTTGCCCTGTTTGGGCGTTTGCCAAAAACCAAGAGAAAATGAACCATATACTTAACGCACCTTTCATACTTCACACAATTGGATAACCAAAATTAGTTGTTCTACTTTTTAAGATAATTAAGGTACTGCTTTTTGCCCTATTCTTAGTTTTTCGCTTATAATGAGTAAAATGTTAACCTATGTTTTGCTCGTATAAACCACGTTTGAATTGTAATTACGAAATTGCGAAGAAGCTGCGCTAAAAATCAAAAGTACAAGAGTGCGACGCAACAAATGATTGCAGAAGATAAAATGCCTGGTACCAAAAAATAAAATAAAGTAACCTAACTAAGCACGTTTAAGAAATTTCTGAACATCGGGGTATCAGCTCAAATTTATTCTAACCCTTTAAAAAGTCAAATTAATAATTTTCTTTCCTGGTCATCATCTTCAGGCAGCTTAAATTTTTACTGACCATGTTTTATAAATTAATTTGTTTTGGGGTGTCAGCAATTGTTTGTTAAGCATCTTTTGTTGCGTCGCACTCTTGTACATTTTATAAATGGCGGCTTTTATCCCCAGTTTCGATTTATGATTTTTCAGTGTTGTTTATGAAAAATCAGTTTCAAAACCCATATCACCTGGTTCCTGCATCACCGAATTTTTATAACGATATTTTTTTATTTTTATCAATCCAAACTGATACTGAGCCTGCACTGCATAAAAATGCGGCTTCGCCGTTCTCGTCAATAATTACTTCCTGGGTACATTTATTCAAAGCATCTTTAAAGGTTTTTCCTGCATGCGTTTTTCCAATATACATTTTTTTATTTCCTGCTTCACCGTTCGACATAATAACAGCACAACCACTTAGTTCAACATCATCTTCACCTTCTCTCGTCCAACCAATACAATTGGCATGATCTAAATAATCATTTTGTTTGCCATATGAAACATCGTTTCTTAATAATAGGAGCTCTGGCAAACATTCAACAGGGGGCATCACTATATGATATTCATTTCCATCTCTGCCGTTGTCGGTATACTCTGCTCCATACATATCGGGGTAAAATAAACAGGGATATCCTTTTTCCCGTAAAAGTATGAGGGCATAAGCAAGGGGTTTAAACCAGGGATCAACAGGAGCTTCTAACGATTGTAATGGTTGTGTATCGTGATTAGCTACCAGTGTTACAGCAAGAGAAGGGTGAGAGCCAACCAGGGTTTCATTTAAAATAGAAGAAAGATCAAACTCATTACCCTTACGCGAAGCATAGTGCAGGTTGTGGTGTAAAGCCGAGTCGAAAAGCGAAACCTTTCCCTGCGTGGCATCAATATATTTTTCTAAAAGAGGACGATCGCCGGGCGCCCAATATTCGCCTACGGCATATAATTCTTTTCCGGTGGTTTCCCGCATAAAATCCAGCCACTCAATATAAAATTGTGGTGAAATGTGTTTTACAGCATCCAGCCTAAATCCATCAATACCGGTTGTTTCGTAATACCATTTACCCCATTTTTTTAATTCTTCTCTTACAGCCGGGTTTCTAAATTCAATATCACAATACATTAAGTAATCATAATTACCTTTTTCATCCGATATCATTTCTTCCCATTCAAGCCCATATTCATTCACAATATTATATATCTCTGTTTCGCCGGTTTTGTGGTCATAATCCACTCCTGAAAAGCAGGTGTGGTTCCATTCAAAGGTTGAATATTTTCCCTTGCGAACGGGAAAAGTAAAATTTGTAAAAGCTTCAATATCATATGGCTCACTGGCAGGCTTATTCCTATCCTCCCCATCCATTTTAATTACCTGTATCAACTCAGTTTCATCTCCTCCACCCATATGGTTTACCACTATATCAGCATAAACCTGTATGTTATTTTCTTGTAAAGTTTTTATGGCAGCCAGGTACTCTTTTTTAAATCCATATTTTGTGCGTATAGATCCTTTCTGATCAAATTCACCCAGATCATAAATATCATAAACATCATATCCCTGCGAATTGGCCCCACTGGTGCCTTTAAATGCTGGGGGAAGCCATATTGCGTTAATGCCCAACTTTGCTAACTTTGGCGCTTCTGCTTTTACTTTATTCCATAAACTTCCATCGTTGGGGTAATACCAATGGAAGTATTGAATCATAGTGCCGTTTTTCATTTTCTTATAATTAATTGTTAATAACCTTACATGAGTATACTGCCACTAATATAAAAACTGTGCTAACCTTTATGTTCGCATAATAATTTGTTAACGGCACAATATTTACAATTATGGATTGGTTAATTGTTTTATATAAGTATTCTGATTGTCAATAATTTATAGTAATATTCAATTTTTTTTACTTTTGACAATTGAAAAATAAGAGTTGTGTATTTAAATAGGGTAATATTTATGAATGCAACTTAAGTGTGTTTTTTATACTCTACAAATACAGAAATGGTACAATTATGGACAGGAGATAAAATATTTTTGACCGTTGTTGTTTTAACCTAATTTGATGTAAAGCCCCAAAAGAATGAATTTTTTTTACGAAGAACCTCGAAAAAAGCAATTGCACTATTTTAAAAATAGTAAGAAAAGCGATATTGCCATTTTTCCTTCGCAAACAAAAAATAATATAGAGGAGGCTAATTCATTAAAACCTCAAAAACTATTTAGATTTTCGTTTTTAGTTATTGATCTTGGTTTTCTTAATGTGATATTGATTGTTTTATTAAATCTTCTTAACCTTGATAAGGCTACAAACCAATCCTTAATTTTAACCTCTAACTTTTCGTGGATTTCTTCGGCCTATCTTACTGCCCTATATTTTGGAAAAGAAAAGTTTTTGTTAAGAACTATTCAATCTTACCTACTTTATACAGGGCTTACTTTATTCCTGAATTTTTTATTTAAAACTGATTATTACAGGCCTTTTGTTTTGTTGGTTTTTGGTGGGTTTGGTGTTTCGTTAATAGTAAGCCGTGTTATTTTTATTGGGGCTTACAGCTATTTAAAAAATAATGTTGTTTCCAATAGTTATATCGTGCTAGGTTATAACGAGCTTTCATTTAAACTGGTGTCTAGCCTCGATAAACAAAGTAAAATATTAAAATTTAAAGGCTTTTTTGACGACAGTAGTATTTCTTCTCACTCGTTCAAACAAAGTGTAATCGGGTCTCTTAGTGATAGCCTTGACTTCGCAATAAAAAATGAAATTTCTGAAATATATTCAACTATTCCGCCGGAGAATAACCCGGAAATATATGAAATTGCCCTGGCAGCAGAAAAGAATTTTATTCGTTTTAGATTTGTTCCGGATTTCAGCATTTTTATAAACCGTCGGGTACACATAAGTTTTGTAAGTGATCTTCCGATTTTATCACTCAGGCAAGAACCATTGGAAGATTTGGGAAGCCAGTTTAAGAAAAGAATTTTTGATGTGGTATTCAGCAGCTTTGTGATCTTATTTATATTATCGTGGCTGGTGCCTATTATTGGTATATTGATTAAACTGGATTCAAAAGGGCCTGTATTTTTTAAACAATTGCGTTCGGGTAAAAATAATATGCCATTTTTATGTTTTAAATTCAGAAGCCTTCATGTAAATAAGGATTCGGATACTAAACAAGTTTCGCGAAATGACAACCGTTATACGAGGATTGGTAAGTTTTTACGTAAAACCAACTTAGATGAATTTCCCCAATTTTTTAATGTTTTCCAGGGTTATATGTCGGTAGTGGGACCCAGGCCACATATGCTAAAACATACAGAACAATATTCCAAAGTTATTAACCAGTATATGATCAGGCATTATGTAAAGCCAGGATTAACAGGGCTTGCACAAGTAAATGGTTATAGAGGGGAAATAACCAAAGAAGAGGATTTAACCAAAAGGATAGAATGCGATATTAAATATATGGAAAGCTGGAGTATGCTTTTCGACATCCAGATCATATTTCAAACCATCTATCTATCCATAAAAGGAGATAAGAATGCTTTTTAATCTATAAGTAATCATGCATTCTTTTTCTTGCCTGAATGTTATGATAATTAAAATACAACATTGTTATAATGGATGAGCAAAAGAGTAATAAACCACAAATCATTAGTATTGACATTGCTTAATATTTAAGGTTACTTTTTATTTAAACGTTATTTTTTAAGCATTATTGTTTAAAAACAAAAAATAATCAGGAATTACATTAAATCTTTTATTGCTCCTGCTCCACTTTCTATTCACCTTTTCCTTTTTGTGCTAAAGTATAGCCAACTACTTGCCTAGTTTAATATTATGATGGCTTTTCAACATAAAAGAATTCAGTTCAACTATAATTTTCGTACAAATTTTTTTTAAAGGCTGTTCAATTAAAGTTTTTGGTACTAACTTGAATTAATATTCTTCGCAATTATAATTAACCCATATATGAAAAAAGAACTTTCAGTTACAATGTTTTTTGCTATAGCATTTTTGTTGTTATGCAGTTCTGCAAATGCCCAGCAGGTTAGCCTGAATAAACGTGCACAGGAAGTATGGAACAAAGTTGTAACCTTAAATAACCAGATTTTTGGAACAAAAGACTCTGCTAAAATAGATGATTTCATACATCCTAATGTTGAGTATGTGCACTCTAATGGAAGCACTGAAAACAAAACGGTCATGGTGCATAATGCCATTAATAGTAAAACCATTTATAACGATGTATCCACAGAGTTTAAGAGTATAAAAATTTATAATAAAGTAGCTATTGTTCGCCATGTTTTAAAAGCAATATCAATACAAAATGATGTGCAAACACCCCTTGAATTAGGAGTGTTGCAGATTTGGAAACAAGAAAACGGTAAGTGGAAGCTTTTAGAAAGGCAGGCGGTAAAATTGAATGTAAAAAAGTGAAAGGCAGCCATACACTTTAAGAACGTAATATTTCTTATTACAGTTTCACTTTTACAACCAGTTTTTTTATAACACCTTCGCCCATTTGAGGTGCATGTACGTCTTCCGGGTAAAAAATGGCGAACTGTCCTGCTTGGAGTGTAAAATAAGTATCGGGTTTGTCGGAATAAAAGGTAACATCTTTTTCAGCATTATACTCACCTGCCGGCTGTTTAACACGCTCCCTCGCACTCCAGCCCATTTGTTCTTTACCTGACGGACAAACCTGGATATCGATCCAATGATTGTGGCATTCAAACTTGGCTTCTTCTCTTGTATAACTTTCTTTTTCCGATACGGATGCATGAAGTTCCGGGCCATCGATGGGATACTTTCCTGGCTTTAGTGATGACAATTGCTGGTTGTTAATAAATTCGAATGCGGCTGCAAAACGAGGATGCATACTGATGTATTTATGTGCGTTGGTAAGCGAATCGATGATCATGATTATTATTTTACACTATGAATATAAGTAAGATAACCAGATAATATTAGTTAGTGAACCCAATATTATTCAGTTGAAATAAATTACAAAAGTAAAAGTGAGTGAACCGCCGGTAGTCGGTCAAGCAACAACAATGAACAGTTTAATTACCAATGCTTGTAACAAAAAAAATCCGCTGTTTTGTTTAGCGGACTTCTTTATAGTAATAAATAAGTTTTAACGTTGTACTCTTCCTGAGGCGTCACCTTTCATTAGATCTTTAACATCGCTTAAAGTTGCGTGATTAAGATCGCCCGGAATAGTATGTTTAATAGCTGATGCAGCAACACCAAACTCTGCAGCTTCGTTCATAGGCATGCCAGTTACCAAACCATAAATAAAGCCGCTAGCAAATGAATCGCCACTGCCTACCCTGTCAATAATACGAACTTCATATTGTTTTGTATGGTAAAATTCGTTGCCATCGTATACAAGGGCACTCCATCCATTATCGGAAGCGCTATGGCTTTCTCTTAATGTTGATGCAATGTATTTAAAGCCAAACTTTTCTTTCATTTGTTTAAACACATCTTTGTATCCATCCAAATTTAATTCGCCTTTGGTAATATCGGTTCCTTCGCTTTTAAAACCTAAGGTTGTGTCAGCATCTTCTTCGTTTCCTATGCATACATCCACATATTGGCAAAGGTTAGTCATTATTTCGCGGGCCTTTTCTTTGCTCCATAATTTTTTGCGATAGTTAAGATCAATGCTGGTGGTTATCCCTTTGGCTTTTGCCGCTTTTAAAGCAGCTTCGGTAAGTGCTGCCGATTTATCGCTTAGCGCCGGTGTAATACCAGTTGTATGAAACCAATCGGCGCCTTCAAATATTTTGTCAAAGTCAAATTCGTTAATATCAACCTCTGCAATGGCGGCATTGGAACGGTCGTACACTACCTGTGATGCCCGCATAGAAGCCCCGGTTTCAAGAAAGTATATCCCTAACCGGTTGCCACCTCTAACTATATATTGAGTGTCTACACCATACCTGCGTAAATGGTTAATGGCTGCCTGCCCAATAGGGTTGTTAGGCACCTTTGTAACAAAAGTTCCGTTTTCGCCATAGTTACAAATGGCCGCTGCAACGTTTGCTTCACCGCCTCCATATGTAACATCAAAGGAATCGGATTGAACAAAACGCTTATAGTCAGGGGTAGATAATCTCAACATAATTTCGCCCAGGGTAACAACTTTTTTTGGCATACTAATTCGTTTTTTTTTAGTAAAAATGTTCATCAAGTGAGTATCAAATATAATTACTCCAAACTATGATTAACACCTGTTATTAAAATTCTTTTAAAGTATAAAGGCCCAGACAAAAATAATAAGAGTAGTTTGGGTGCATTTCATATTGTCGCTCTTTCTTTTGTTAACCCGCAGAGGGTTTTCATAGCAGCATCGTTGTGTCACTCTCTTGTACTGATATATTTTCATTGCATCTTTTCCTTTGCACATTTAAATAAGCTACCTAAAAATTTATGACAATTTGAAATGCACCCTGTAGTTTTTTATTTTTTTTATGGTTAAACAAAGTGCTATAACTTAGTGCACCAGCCTTATGAGGATACATCCTCCAGGTTTACATTAGCATTTAATTATTTTTCATTTTGCTCACATAATTTGCCAGAGGCATTTTTGCCAACATAACAATAAACAAATAAATTATAATGAATAAGAAAGAACAGATTTTAAAACTCGTTCCCGAGCAAGGTGTTTTGCCTTTATTTTTTCATAAAGATGCGGATGTAAGTGTTGAAGTGATGCGTGCTTTATACAAGGGTGGAATCAGGGCATTGGAGTACACCAACAGGGGCGAAGCTGCCTTAGTTAATTTTGAAAAATTAAAGGAAGTGCGCGACAGCGAAATGCCCGATATGATGCTGGGTATTGGAACCATTAAAACAGGCCAACAGGCAAAAGATTTTATAGCTGCAGGTGCTGATTATATTATTAGTCCGGGTTTTGTAAAAGATGTTGCTGATGAGGCTACAAATGCAGGCCTGTTGTATGTACCCGGTTGTATGACCCCATCCGAAATTATGGTGGCCGAAGCTTACGGAATTCAATTTATAAAATTGTTTCCCGGAAATATGTTAGGACCAGAATTCATGTCATCAATAAAGGAACTTTTTCCCAATCTTATCTTCATGCCAACAGGGGGTGTTGACCTGGAAAAAGACAACATAATGGGTTGGTTTAAATCGGGGGTAAAAGCTGTGGGGATGGGTAGCAAATTAATAAGTAAAACATTGCTTGAACAAAAGGATTATGCAAAAATTGCTGAGCTTACCAAACAAGTAATGGACCTCATTAAATCCATTAAAACCAATTAAAATATTAATTATTTGTGGATGGATTAACGCATCCATCTACAAATTTTTTTTGAACAAGCAATAGTTTTTCATAGCAACATCGTTGTAGCTTGACCGACAACTGGCGGTTCACCCCCTTGTACTACAGTTTTTTATGGGGCAACAATTTAATTTAGAAAGTGCTTAACTATACAGCCTGATAATATTGTAGAGCCTTTTAAGCATAATATACTGGTGGGTAATCATTGTGAGTAAGGCGTAGAGTTAACAAGTTTCAATAACAACCTAATCTAAAAATATGTCTACAATAAATAGCATAAGTTCTGCAGAAGCAAAATTGATGAATACAGAAAAATTGCGTGAAAATTTTCTTTTGCAGAACCTTGCTTCAAACGACCAATGTAACCTGGTATATACACATTACGACAGGATGATTGTAGGATGCGTTAAGCCACAAAAAACTGCCATACCAATTACGCAATTAGATGAATTAAAGGCTTCCTCCTTTTTAGAAAGAAGAGAAATGGGTATAATTAATGTTGGCGGTAAGGGCTCCGTAAATGCAGGTGGAGAAAAATATGAATTGTCGAAATTAGATTGTTTATACCTGGGTAAAGGAACTGTTGATATTACTTTTAGTAGTGACGATGCCAATGATGGAGCTGTATATTTTTTATTGAGTTGTCCTGCACATGCAACCTATCCAAACAAAGTAGCCACAAAAACCGAGGCTTTGCCAGTAACCCTGGGAAGCGCAACTACTTCTAATTTAAGAACCATATATAAATACATACACAACGATGGTATAGCCAGTTGCCAACTGGTAATGGGACTAACAGTGTTAAGCGAGGGTTCGGTTTGGAATACCATGCCGGCACATACGCATACCCGGCGTATGGAAGTTTATTTTTACTTTGATGTGAAAGCGGATCAATGTGTTTTTCATATGATGGGGCAGCCACAGGAAACGCGACACTTAGTGGTGAGAAATCACGAGGCAATTGTTTCGCCGCCATGGTCTATTCATTCGGGTTGCGGAACCTCTGATTATTCTTTCATCTGGGGTATGGCCGGCGAAAACAAAGACTTCACGGATATGGATGGTGTAGCAATAAAGGATTTAAAATAATATACCACCCGGTTTATTATTGGTTAAGCCACATAATAGAAAAGTTTAGTATTGTAGCAAAACTAACCCAGAGTAAATAGGGTATTTGAAGATAACCTGCAACCGGTTTTACCTGCCTGAATATTTTGATCATGTAAAAAATCAAAAGCCACAAAAGGATGATCTCAATTACAGAAATGATGAGCAGGTGAAAAGCAAAAAAGAGTAAGCTCCACCAAAAATTAAAAAAAAGTTGAGCACTAAAAATAATTATTGCTTTTCGTCTGGTGGGTGATGCCGGGGTTTGTAAAATAAGGAAGAAAGATATACCCATTAAAATATACAAGGTTGTCCATACCGGCGCAAATAGATAAGCAGGTGGATTGAAACTGGGTTTATTTAAAGAAGTAAACCATTCACTCATACTAGTGCCTGAAAAGTAGGCAGATAGCCCACCAATTGCAAGAGGAAGAAGAATACATCCAATTAGTTTAATAATTTCAGAAAGCTTCATAGTAAGGTTATTTAGTATTCACGATTTAACTGAAACGTTTTTACTCTTCCTTTTGTTTATTCTTTTTACGACCACCAGGTAAACATTCCAGCCTATTAGTATAATCATTATTACACAGGCAACCGGCGAAATAAGGTCGCCATGTTGTACAAAAAAGGTTTCGCCGGTTAATGCCGGAATGTTGTATTTAATAGTGGATGTTTCATCCCACGACCGTGTTTCGAGTAATTGGCCTTTGTTATCAATTACTGCTGAGATGCCCGTATTGGCGCTGCGTGCAATCCACTTACGGGTTTCAATTGCATGCAAGCGGGCATAATGAAGGTGTTGCTTATGGCCAGCTGTATTTGCCCACCAACCATCATTGGTCATAATAGTTAAAAGGTTAGCGCCTTTGCGTACATAACTGGCAATGTATTCACCGTAAATACTTTCGTAACAAATTATGGGTGCAACTTTATATGGGTTGCCGGGCATGCTAAAAACGGAAGACTCTTTATCTTTTCCATAACCTCCTGTTGTTCCACCAAAATGTTCAAATATGGCACCAAGCCACATCATAAAATCGGGTAAGGTTTCAACACCTGGAACCAGTTTGCTTTTATTGTAAAATTGTACAGGTTGATTTGCAGTAATGGCGATTGAAGCATTGAAAGCATCGTAATAAGTGCCTTCCGATTCGTTTTTGCGGGCAGTGTTAGTTGCCTTTTCAAACCCATAATTTTTATAGGTTTCTACACCACTTACCAGGGTAAGCTTAGGGTGCCGATATACAAAATCAAATATGGGGCGGTAGTACAAATTTTGTTCAACCTGGTCTTGCCAAACACCAACCGGCACTGCTGTTTCGGGCCATATTACCAGGCGTGTATTAGAATCTAAAGCATTCTCAGATTGAGTAATCATTTTTTGAATGATTGCATCCGTATTGCCCGCTATAAATTTTTCGTTATAGGGATCAATGTTTGGCTGTACAATTACAATATTTGATGATACCTCTCCTGTTTTAACTGAATCCTTTTTGTTGAGTTGCAAAAGTTGTAGATAGGAAATAGCTATTGGTAACAATAACAGCAGTATAGCAAAAGCAACATGTCTTTTATTGTTTTTTGTATCAAAACGTTCCTCTTTTTTTCTTGACCGGAACACATTATACAAAAGGAGGTTTACCAGCAATATCCAAAAACTACCGCCACTCGTTCCGGTAACCTCGTACCACTGAACCCAGTTGGGATGGGTGGCAAAAACATTGCCCAGGGTAAGCCAGGGCCAGCTTAATTGCCAGTTAAGGTGAATGTATTCGAACCCCAGCCAAAAAGTTATAAAGCTTAAGTTGCCTGCTTTTCTGCCAATATTGGTTTTGATAATGTGATAGCCCCATAAAGGAATACACATTAAAAAGCTGTTTGCTATTATGGCGCCAATTGCGCCGGCTGCAGTTGAATTCCAGATCCACCAGGTAGTTCCCACATTCCATAGAAGCATTGCCAGGAATGAATGAAGAAAAAAACGAATTCTATCTTCAAGGTCGGACAGGACTAACAGGGGAACCCAGGCTATAAAAATAAGAATGGTTAACCTTGACATAGGCCAGGCTAATATTAATAATAACCCGGAAAGTACACTAAGCGATAGAGGGTTCTTAAAATCAAAAAGTTTAAAGAAAACCGAGGTTTTAGATTTCAATCTTGACCGGAATTTTTGTGTGATGAATAAAACTTTATGCGATTAAGTTTTGTGTTACTACCATAAAGTAAAACAGTAACCCCGTTTTTTGTTGAATAAAGTGTTATAGTACAAGTGAGTGACACAACGATGATGACACAAGTTTTGCAGTTGGTAACATAAAAAAAATTGTAGCGATTAATTGTGTACTTATTTAATTAACCACGACTGTAATTTGGTGCCTCTTTTGTAATAACCACGTCGTGTGCATGGCTTTCGCGCATGCCGGCGTTGGTAATTTTTACAAACGTTGCCTGCTGTAATTCCGACAAATTTTTGGCACCGCAATAACCCATACCTGCACGTAGGCCACCGTTGAACTGGTATACCACTTCGCTTACATGACCTTTAAAGGCAATACGGCCTTCAATACCTTCTGGTACAAATTTCTTTATATCATCTTCCACATCCTGAAAATAGCGGTCGCTGCTACCTTGTACCATAGCACCCAGCGAACCCATGCCACGGTATTGTTTAAATTTACGGCCTTCAAAAATGATGGTTTCCCCCGGGCTTTCTTCGGTTCCCGCAAATATGCTACCCATCATTACTGCATTGGCACCGGCTGCTATAGCCTTAACCATATCGCCGGTATAGCGTATTCCGCCATCGGCAATTACGGGAATGCCCTTACCTTTTAAGGCATTGGTTGCCTCAATAATTGCAGTGAGTTGCGGCACCCCGGTACCCGCTACAATACGTGTGGTACAAATGGAGCCCGGGCCTATACCTACTTTTACGGCATCGGCACCAGCTTCGGCAAGGGCTTTGGCACCTGCGGCGGTTCCTACATTTCCCGCTATAACCTGTAAGTTTTTAAACTGCTTTTTTAATTGTTTTAATGCGGTGATAACTCCTTTGCTGTGGCCGTGGGCACTGTCGAGTGTAACAATGTCGACACCTACCTGTTGTAAGGCAACGGCGCGGTCCATAAGGTCCTTGGTAATGCCCAATGCGGCACCTACCCTTAACCTGCCAAAGCCATCCTTGCCTGCATTGGGAAAATTGCGCAGTTGCAATATATCGCGGAAGGTGATCAGCCCTATTAAAATTCCCTGTTTATCAACTACAGGAAGCTTTTCAATTTTATAGCGTTGAAGTATTTTTTCAGCCTTTTTTAAATCGGTACCTGCGGGAGCAGTTACCAGGTTTTCACTGGTCATTACTTCGCTTACTTTTTTACGTTTATCATGCTCAAAGCGAAGGTCGCGATTGGTTAAAATGCCGGCCAGCCTGTTTTCGGCAGTAACAATGGGTATGCCGCCAATTTTATTATCCTTCATTAGTTTAAGTGCATCGCCAATAGTGGCTTCAACGGTAAGGGTTAAGGGATCAATAATCATCCCGCTTTCACTTCTTTTTACTTTACGAACCTGCTCTGCCTGGCTTTCGATGCTCATGTTTTTGTGTAAGAAGCCCAGGCCACCTTCTCTTGCCAGGGCTATGGCCAGGGTAGCATCGGTTACCGTATCCATAGCTGCAGAAAGCATAGGAATATTCAACCTTATTTCTTTGGTAAGCTGGGTACTGATATCTACATCGCGGGGTAGCACCTGGCTAAAAGCCGGCATTAACAATACATCGTCGAATGTGAGGCCTTCGCCAAAAAATCTTGAATTGCTGGTCTTCGTACGTGAAGAAGAGAGGGTTGTTGCCATAGGCAAAGATACATTCAGGAATAATATAGCAAAATCGTATTTGCTTTAAACTGTTACCAAATTGAAAAGATCGCGAATAGTAGCAGGCTTTTTTCTGGTTGATATGTTACACCATTTTATACATTTTACCGGGCATCGAAACAATGATGTTTTCAAACTCCAGGTTAAGCATTGCAGCAGCAACCGTACTACTGGTGAGGCCACTTTTTAAAAAAAGTTCATCTACATGAATGGTGTCTTTTTCTTTTATAATATTTACCAGCAACTGTTCGTGGGCTGTAAAGGTGATAAACAATTCTTTTTGAGGCTTAGGCTTTACTTTGGTGTTTAGCCAACCCATTTTTTCTACCAGTTGTTGTGCATCGGTTAATAAGATGGCCTTGTTTTGTTTGATAAGATAATTGCATCCGGCACTTTTTGCATCGGTTACTTTACCGGGATAAGCAAACACATCGCGATTGTAACCATTCGCTAATTCAGCAGTAATCATGCTTCCGCCCTTAGCAGCAGTTTCTACAACAATAGTGCAATCAGCAAGCCCTGCAACTATGCGGTTACGGCGTGGAAAGTTATGTTTATCGGGCAGCGTGTTTTTTCTGAATTCGGTTAACAGGCCTCCATTTAAACACATTTGTTTTGCAGTGGATTTGTGATCGGCAGGATATATTTTATCGAGCCCGTGGGCTAACACGCCCACTGTAGGCAGTTGGTGATGCAGGGCCGCTTTGTGGGCTAATATATCAATTCCATAAGCAAGGCCACTTGCAACCAATACATTTAAATTTTGCAGTTCGGCCACTAATTGTTCTACCGCATGTTTGCCATAGTCGGTATTATTACGTGTGCCAATAATGCTTACAATTTTCGGATGATTGAGGTTAGCCGTTCCCCTGTAATAAAGCAGGGTTGGTGCATCATAACATTCTTTTAACCGCTGGGGAAAATTGGGTTCCGATATAAACAGCGTTTCAATTTTAAATTGCTCTACAAATTTCATCTCTTCTTCGGCCGTCAAAAAATTGGTAAAATCTTTAATAGCCTGAGCTCTTATGGCACCAATGCCTTCCAGTTTTTCAAGCTCTCTTTTTTTTGTCTTAAACACATTTTGCGCAGTGTTATAATGATCCACTAATATTTTAGCCTGCACTGCACCAACATTGGGTACCAGGGTTAAAGCAATTTGGTACAGCAGGTCGTCAGGCATTTTAAATTATTAATTTGAAACTGAAAATAAGTTTTTCAAATCAAAGTTTTATTGCAGCAATGCTTTTAAACTAAAAATGTTTTTTTTGAGGGG
>JBBSJX010000020.1:0-19233 GCA_038256825.1 Chitinophagales bacterium | reverse complement strand
TTAATAACTTTTTAAAAGGTGAACCCATACCCGGAATTGAGTATGAATACGAATTGTTTATGCGTTATGTGCCTGGCATCAAATTATCGGAGGTAAATAGCCTTATACATAAATGGATAAAACCTACCGATAGGGTTGTAATGATAATGGCGCCGAAATCAGAAAAGGGTAACCTGCCAACCAAACAACAAATTACTTCGTTATTAAACAAACCTGCACCTAAATTAAAACCCTATGATGATAAAGTAACTACAGGAAATTTATTGGCCATTGATCCAACACCCGGTAGCATATCTTCTCAAACTAAAATAGAATCGCTGGGTGTTACGGAACTTATATTATCGAATGGTGCAAGGGTAATTTTAAAACCAACTACTTTTAAAAACAATGAAATTCTCATTTCTGCCATTAGCCCTGGTGGAACTTCCCTCTACAATAACAGCGACTATTTAACCGCTGCCTCTGCAACCAGTCTAACGGTTAATGGTGGAGTGGGTAATTACGACCAGGTAAGTTTGCAAAAGTCCATGGCAGGCAAACAGGTATTTATCAGTCCGTCCATAGGAACGTATTCTGAAGGAATAAATGGTTACTCAGTGCCAAAAGACATTGAAACAGCTATGCAGCTTATTTATGGCTACTTTACTGAACCCCGCCGCGATAGTATGATGTTTGATGTTTACCTGCAGCAACTTAAAGCCGATTTGGTGAATAAGGGCAAGGACCCTCAATCCGTTTTTGGAGATTCAGTTGCTTCTATAATGAGCAATTATCATCCACGCGGTAAGCCGTTAACGGTGGACAGGTTAAACGAAATTGATTTTGAAAAAGCGTTGAATATCTATAAAGAACGTTATAGTAATGCGGGAGATTTTCTTTTCACTTTTGTGGGCAATTTTTCGGTTGACAGCATTAAGCCTTTAATTGAAAAATATATTGCTTCGTTACCTGCTACAGGAATTAATGAAAAATGGAAAGATGTTGGGCTTCGTTACCCTGAAGGCAACATTAGCAAAGTGATAAAAAAAGGACAGGAGAAAAAGAGTACGGTGCGGTTAACCTTTACCGGCCTTACCCAATACAACGCACTGGAGGTAACCCAACTCAACCAGTTAACCCAGGTTTTTGCCATTAAACTCAGGGAGGTTTTACGCGAAGACCAGGGTGGGGTATATGGAGTTAGTGTAAGAGGTGGAATAAATAGGGAACCAGTTAACACGTATGCCATAACCATTGCTTTTGGTTGTGCTCCCGAAAATGTTGAAAAGCTGACCAACCTGGTACTGGATGAAATAAAAAACTTAAAAGCAAATGGAGCTCCTGCCGAAAACATTCAAAAAATAATTGCTGAAGGAACCCGTTCATTGGAAACTTCGGTTAAGGAGAATAATTATTGGATGTACAATTTACAGTTGAAATACTACCGCAACGAAGACCCAACCACCATTTTTGCTGAACAAAAAATGCTTGATAAACTTACTGTTGAAAAAACAAAGGAACTGGCAAACCAATACTTTAATACAAACAATATGGTTAAGCTGGTTTTGATGCCTGAGAATTAAGGAAAGCTGGCTAGCTGTTCCTGAACGGCGCAGAAACAAACGAGTCTTATAAACGGGGTGTTTATAAGGCTCGTTTTCTTTTAATTATTTGTTCAATAAAGGTTTGCGGCACAAGAGTGCGACGCAACGATGTTAAATAGTAGCAACGCTGATGGGCTACAAAAAATAATGATCATGGGGATATATTCATTGACACATTCAAGGCATTAAATCATATCCTTTAGCTTCTCTACAACGGTATCCACCTCCTGCTTAGTATTGTTTTTGCTGAACGAAAAACGCACCGTTACCTGGTTGGGATTGTTATTAATGGCGCGGATAACATGGCTACCGGCGTCGGCTCCGCTGGTGCAGGCACTGCCACCACTTACACAAATATTGTTGATATCCATGTTAAAGAGGATCATCTCGCTTTTATCAGTTTTGGGCAAGCACACACTTAAAACCGTGTACAAACTTTTGCCCGATGGATCGCCGTTAAAATGCACATTTTTAATTTCGTGCTTTAAACGATCCATCATATAAAACTTAATATCTTTTACATAATCCATATCCTTTTCGTGGCCATCGGTAGCCAATTGAAGCGCTTTGGCAAAGCCCACTATTCCATATAAATTTTCGGTGCCGGCACGCATGTTTCTTTCCTGGCTACCGCCTAAAACATAAGGCTTAATTTTTACGTTTTCGTTTATATACAAAATGCCTACCCCTTTTGGACCATGAAATTTATGACTTGCAGCAGTAATAAAATCAACCGGGGTATTACGAAGGTCAAACGGAAAATGCCCAACGGTTTGAACGGTATCGCTGTGAAAAACAGCTTTATATTTTTTGCAGAGGGTTCCCACTTCGTGCAAACTGATCATATTGCCTATTTCGTTATTGGCATGCATTAAAGTCACCAGGCATTTTTCTTCGCTTTCGGCCAATAGCTTCTCCAGGTCATCCATATCAATATGGCCGTCGGGCAATAATTTAACCATGGTTAAAGGCACCTTTTCAAAGTTGTGCTGAAACTCAACCGTATGTAAAGTTGCATGGTGCTCAATAGGCGACGATAATATGCGCCTGCAGCCCAAATCCCTGATGGCTGCACAAATGGCGGTATTACTACTTTCGGTGCCACCACTGGTAAAAAATATTTCGGCAGGGTGCGCATTTAATATTCTGGCAACACTTTTACGGGCATTTTCAATAGCCAAACGGCTTTCGCGGCCATAGCTGTAAATGGAAGATGGGTTTCCGTAAAAAGTGGTGAGATAAGGCATCATGGCCTCCAAAACCTGTGGGTCGAGATTGGTGGTTGCTGCATTATCAAAATAAATTCGATCCGGCATGAAAAATAATTTTTATTCGCTTTTATATTGAAAGGTGATGGAAGAAAGACGATTATTCTTTCTTATTCTATCTGTAAAAACAGGCAGCAAAAGTAAAGTATTACGCTATACACTTTAGTAAACATAAAAGCCCATTAGATAGATTACAACAAATTGAAAACTTATGTAGATTAAAATAAGAAAGCTGCCGGTATATACAGCAGCCTTCTAAAAAGTGTTGGATATTTTTATGTAACCTATTGCATACATTCCCTTATATCCTTCATCATTTTTTTAGCAATATTATCAGCGGTTGTTTCAAAATTACTTTCAGCATAAATCCTTATAATGGGTTCGGTGTTGCTGGTACGCAGGTGAACCCAATCGTTTTCAAATTCAATTTTTAATCCATCCTCGGTATTTGCCGGGTTGTTTTTGTATTTGGATTGAATTTGTTTAAAAATGTTCTGAACATCAAATCCCTTTTCCAGTTCAATTTTATTTTTGCTGATAAAATAATCGGGATAGGTGCCGCGTAATTGTTTTACACTTTTTTTGGTGTTTGCCAGGTGGGTTAAAAACAAGGCAATACCAATTAAGGCATCACGTCCATAATGCAAATCGGGTATAATTATGCCTCCGTTACCTTCGCCGCCAATAACAGCATCAACCGCTTTCATTTTGGTAACCACGTTCACCTCTCCCACTGCACTGGGAAAATATTCGCCACCATTTTTAATGGTAACATCCTTCAATGCTTTGGTTGACGACATGTTGCTTACCGTGTTGCCTTTGCGGTGTTGTAAAATATAGTCTGCAACTGCAACCAGCGTATATTCTTCGCCAAACAAAGTTCCATCTTCACACACAAAGCAAAGCCTGTCCACATCCGGATCTACTGCAATTCCAAGGTCTGCCTGCTGCCTTTTAACTTCGTTACACAGTTGTGTAAGGTGTTGGGGCAATGGCTCGGGGTTATGTGCAAAACGACCATTTACTTCTTCATTCAATACAGTAAAATCCTTAACCCCTAACTCCTTAAGCAAAGCAGGCACGGCAATAGCACCGGTGCTATTGATCGCATCTATAACAATTTTAAATTTTCTCTTTTTAATAGCACCTACATCAACCAAAGGATAATTAATAACGGCTTCAATATGTTTATCCAATGTATCGGTGCTTAAGGTATAAGAACCCAACTTATCAACCGGAACAAAATTAAAATCTTCATTTTCGGCTATTTCCAATACTGTAGCGCCTTCCTCACTATTAATAAATTCCCCATCGTGGTTCAGCAATTTTAATGCATTCCATTCTTTAGGGTTGTGGCTTGCAGTTACAATTATTCCACCAGCAGCATTATTAAATTTTACAGCCATCTCAACGGTGGGTGTAGTACTCAGGTCCACATCAATAACATCCAGGCCTACAGCATTTAAAGTACTTATAACCAGGCGTAAAACCATTTCACCACTAATCCGGCCATCTCTTCCAACAACAACTTTTGTTTTGGTTCCCTGCCTGTTAAGCCAGGTACCATAGGCAGCGGTAAATTTTACCACGTCAAGCGGACTAAGTGTATCACCGGGTTTACCACCAATTGTTCCGCGTATACCGGAAATACTTTTTATTAGGGCCATTCATATATTTTTTTGGAGTGCAAACATAACTGAAAAATCAATATTTTCTTTGGTACAGTTTGCAAAGGTGCATTCCAAATGGTCATTTTTATTTTTGTTGACGATCATCTGCACTTTGTGGATCTCCGGTTGTGTCACTCACTTGTACCGCATCTTTTTATGGCAGCTTTTCTCACATTTTATTGCGACCATGTGGAATACACCCGTTTGCAACGTACCCTTTTGTTTATGATAGCATTGGGGTTACAGCACCAGTTTTAAATGGAACATTGTTGTAGCCTGTCCGACCTTTGGCGGATCGCTTTCTTGTACTATAGTATTGATAGCAGCATTTTTAATATTCAAAAACGGTTCTATCATTATTTACTGCAGATCAATATCTTTATAATATTATGAGCGAAATATCAATGGGCGATGCCATCAAACTTTTTTTGAGAAAAAGCCGCCTGAAAACCGGGATACAGGCATTACAGATAGAAGAAGTGTGGGAAAAACTAATGGGCAAAACAATTGCTAAATACACCGAAAAAATCCAGATTATAAATCATACGCTGATTATAAAAACGCACATCGGTCCCTTAAAGCAGGAGTTAATGTACCAAAAGGACAAAATTATTTTAAGAGTGAACGAAGAGCTGGGTGAAAATGTAATAAAGGAAGTTGTAATACAATAAACCATTTTTATAATAAACCAACTTTATGTTATTAGGCTTACGAACTGTTATTTACCAGGTAAAGGATATAATTAAAGCAAAAGCATGGTATAGCTCCTTATTGGGGATGCCCCCTTATTTTGATGAACCTTATTATGTTGGTTACAATGTGAATGGCTACGAATTGGGTTTACAACCTAACGAAGAGGGTATGTACTTTGGAAGTTCAACAAAAGCCTATTGGGGAGTAAAGGATGCACGGGTGTATTTTGAATTTTTAATACAACAGGGCAGTATACCCAATGAACCCATAATGGATGTAGGCGGCGGAATATTAATAGGTTCAGTAGTTGACCCGTGCGGAAACCTGTTCGGTGTAATTGAAAACCCCCATTCAAAAAAATTACCTTTTGATGCTGAAGTTACATCTTAGAATATTTTATCGCTGCTAAAGCTCACTAAAGCTTCATCTTCCTTATTCATGTTAATCCTTATAAGGTCAATCATACTAATTACATCCTTAAACTGGAATTCGTCGTATACAGGCAAATGGCGGGTCTTATAGGCATTCATCAGCATCATACATTCCTGAACGGTATCTTCAGAAGACACAGTAGGTAAATTAATGCTCATAACTTCGCCTACCGGTGTTACCTGCGCAATTTTGCCCATCATTAAAACTTTCTGAGCAAAATCCCTTTCGGTAAAAATTCCGGCATACAAACCATTCCGTAAAACAATAATGTAATTATGATCGTAGGTTTTCATGATTGATAAAGCGTCGGCCACTTTCATGTCGGCGTCAACCATGTTAAAAGGAGGCTTTTTCTTGTTTAAAATATCTGCGACTGTTTTCATAGTAGTGGGGTTTTTGTGTAGAAATTGTTCTTTTAAAGTTCCTATTTTATTTGCACATAACAACCTTATTTTTTACTATTTGGCTACGAGTAATTATTATTAAAAAACCTTACCAATACTGGGATGTAAGCGACAGCAATTCAACTAATTAATTAAATTAAATTAATAGGAGACTTTACCCTTAAGTTGGGAAATGTGAAGTAAATGAACAATCAAACAACGAATATTTAAAGTAAGAATGGTAGGAACATCAAATAGTCTATATAAATTCTACAAAAAGGCTACATAAAAAAATTCATTACTACACAATTAGCAAAAATATGTAATCTGGCTCCTTCCTTAAGTGAAAGTACAAGTGAGTGACACAACGATGTTGAAAGGATTTCAGGTGCCGGTATCCAAAAATTTATACAAAAGGTATCGCACCCTATACCTTTACCTGTTTAGCGAAAGTATTTTCTTCTGAGCTTTTTCATAATCCGCATCAGCAAATTTTGCCAGCACATCAGCCTGGCGCATAATAATATAAGTTGGATTTTCGCGGGCTGCGGTTTTTATAACGGTAGCATCGCATTTTAGATATACGATGTTTTTAATGTCGCGTAACTGCTCCTGCGCCCTATCGGCAACAGCCGACACTATATAAAAGGGAATATTTTTTTGTTTACAAGCCTCCGCTATTTGGGGAACATGGCTGGCCCAGCCCTTTCTGGCACTTGAAATGTCTTTAAGAAAAAGCATTACATATGGATTGGGCTGGTTTAAAATAGCATCCGTTGTATCGGTACCCGACATGGAGCGCAGCGAGAAATCGTTAATAGCTGCGACCGCCGTTCCGGGCCTTACCAGTTTTTGCACCCGATCAACAAACTGGTAACTGCTATCATCAAAATCCTCGGGAAAGTTATTCATATCAAACGCTACCTCTTTGCCATCTTTCAGGTATTTAAAATTTATAGCAAAACTATCAGCCACGGCCCCTTCAGGTATCTTCATCTTCTCTACCAAATTATTGCCTGCTTTGTAAGGCAGACAATCAACAATGGGCAAGTGTTTAAGTACATACCACTGCAAAACGATGCAAAATAAAACAGATGATAATACAATAAGCCCATTTACCGAGGAGGTCCAGAAAGGTTTAATAATATCCCTATAAACGAAAAGGAATATGATCAAAACCAGTAAGATCAAATCTTTAATAAATGATTGCATGGCAGTAAGCGGAATACAATCGCCAAAACAACCGCAGGTTTTTATTTTGCCCGAAAATTGTGCGTAGCCGGTTAAAAAGGTAAAAAAGATAATAAGCAATAAAAGCAACCAGCTAAATAGCTTCATCCGCCAACCTAATAAAACTGCTACACCCGCCACAATTTCAAAGGTGTTCATGGCAAGCGAAAAAAACAAAGTATAATCGTTTAGCGAACGCATTCCCCATACCTCAAAAAACTCCTGCATTTTATAACTAAGCCCCAGCGGATCATTAGCTTTAACAAGTCCTGAAAAAATGAAGAGCACTCCCACAATTATCCGGGTAATGATTAATAAAACGTCAATTGCCTTATTGGGTTTAGCCTGTTGCGATGAATACGTTTGAAACACTATGCTATTATTTTATTGATGTAAATGGTTAAGATCAATCACTGTTTTAAAAATGAATATTTGCTGCACAAACAATGTATTAAACGATGGCTGCAAAACAAAAGATTGAAAAACAATTAACAGATTACTAATTAAACTATTTTTCCAAAAATAAAGCAAAGCAGGCAATGTTTACTTTGAATTGTAAAGGCAGGTTGTTGGATATTGATCAGCCCATTGTAATGGGTATCATTAATGTAACGCCCGATTCGTTTTATAGCGATAGCAGGAAAAACGACAAGAATGAATTATTAGCCCATGCCGGTAAAATGATTAATGAAGGCGCCACCATTTTGGATATTGGTGGCCAGAGCACCCGCCCGGGGAGCATTGCAATAAGCGAGGAAGAAGAATTAAAAAGAGTTCTTCCGGCAATTGAAGCCTTACGCAAACAATTTAATGAGGTATTTATTTCAATCGATACTTACTATGCTTCCGTTGCACAAAAGGCAGTGGAAGCCGGTGCCGACATGGTAAACGACATCAGCTCGGGTAACCTCGACGATAGGATGCTAACCACAGTAGCAGATTTAAAAGTGCCTTTTATCTGTATGCATATGAAAGGCACTCCGCAAACCATGCAACAACATGCTACTTATGATGATGTAACTTTAGAAGTGCTTGATTTTTTTATTAAGAAACAGGAAGCCTGCAGGCTGGCCGGAATTCATGATGTGATTATTGATCCGGGGTTTGGTTTTGCAAAAACCATCCCCCAAAATTTCGAGTTGCTTAAAAACCTCTCTGCTCTAAAAATACTTAGCAAACCCATACTGGCAGGCCTTTCGCGTAAGGGAGCCATTTATAAAACCTTGGGAATTACTGCAGATGAAGCTTTAAACGGCACTACTGTGCTTAATACCATTGCGCTTACTAACGGGGCAATAATACTTCGAGTGCACGATGTTAAACAAGCAATGGAAGCTATTAAACTGGTACAGCACGTAAACGCTTAATTAATCTTTTGGTGTTACAAGCAGCGTAGTCATGGTCATCATTGTTGAAGCCTAAACAACCTTTGGCGGTTCGAAATCTTTAACAATAGTTACTACGAGCAGCTTTTATGGCAATAGAAAACTTTGCACAGCCAGCTCATAACCCTTCATTCCAAAACCTGATATGGTGCCTTTGCATTTTGCGGAAACATGGCTAAGTCTTCTAAATTCTTCTCTTGCATGTACATTGCTAATGTGCACCTCAACTACCGGTGGCTTTATGGCCGCAATCGTATCGCCAATGGCAACAGAAGTATGCGTATAAGCTGCCGGGTTCATGATTATTCCATCAACTACTAAATTAAGCCGTTGTAATTCGTTTACCAACTCACCTTCCACATTGCTTTGATAATAGCTAAACTCAATTGCAGGGTAATGTTGTACCAGTTTATTGTAGTAGGTTTCAAAAGTTTGGTTTCCGTATTGATCGGGTTCGCGGGTACCTAATAAATTTAAATTGGGACCGTTTACAATGGCTAATTTCATAACTGCGCTATTAAAACGAATGTACAGGTTTTTATACATAACAAAGTCGCAGTATGTACCGCGACTTTGTTAGTATCATTTTATCCTGGTTATTTTAACCAGCCGATTTTATACTTTCAATAAAATCATCAAACAAATACCTGCTATCGTGCGGACCAGGAAAACTTTCCGGGTGGTATTGTACACTAAATGCAGGCTTACCTTTTACCTTAATACCTTCAATACTATCGTCGTTCAGGTTAACGTGGGTAATCTCGATATCAGGATTATTTCTAACCGCTTCAGGGTCTATTCCAAAACCGTGATTTTGCGATGTTATTTCGCATTTACCCGTAAGCAGGTTTTTAACGGGATGGTTTAACCCCCTGTGACCGTGGTGCATTTTGTAGGTTGGAATGTTATTAGCCAGTGCTAATAACTGGTGGCCCAGGCAAATACCAAATACAGGCTTATCTTCTTTAATTATTTCTTTCAAAGTCTCTACAGCATAATTCATGCTAGCAGGGTCGCCAGGACCATTTGAAAGAAAGTAACCATTTGGATTAAAAGTTTTCATTTCGCTTAAAGTAGCGTTTGAAGGAAAAACTTTTACATGCGCTCCCCTGCTAGTCATACAGGTTAAAATATTTTGCTTAACGCCATAATCAATAACAGCAATTTTTATAGGCGATGTAGTATCTCCCTGCTCGTAAGATTGCTGGGTACTTACTTTTGAAGCCAGTTCCAGGCCTGCCATTGAAGGCACATCCGCCAAAATCTGCTTTAATTTATCAATATCCAATATTTCGGAAGAGATAATACAGTTCATAGCGCCACAACTGCGCACATGGCCTACCAGTGCCCTGGTATCCACATCTTCGATGGATACGATCTCATTCTTTTTTAAGTATTCTTCTAATGATCCTTCGGCTTGTTGGCGGCTGTACAATTCTTCCAGGTTACGGCCTATTAATCCACGAATTTTTACTGAACTACTTTCTTCATCCGATTGCTTTACACCATAGTTACCTATGTGTACATTGTTCATAATCACAATCTGGCCATAGTAACTCGGATCAGTAAATACTTCCTGGTAACCGGTCATTCCTGTATTAAAGCAAATTTCGCCAGTGGTGGTTCCAATCTTTCCAAATGCTTTTCCGTAATAAGTTGTTCCGTCCTGTAGTAATAAAATTGCGGTTGGTTGATTGTTCATTGATTTAACTGAGGTTTTAAACTTAAAAAAGCAGTATTGACAAACTTTTTTAACGTGGTTCAATATTGTTTTGTAGTACAAGTGTGCGACGCAACGGCTGCATCATAGCACCACTTGGGCCGGGCCCAAAATTATAATTATGATCAATAACAAAATCATAAACTTACAAACATAAAAAAAAGGCAAAGTCGGTAACAACTTTGCCTTTAAAATTATGAGAGTAGCTTCATTATTCCGGAGCTTTTTCTTCTTTTGTTTCTTCAACAGAATCAACCGGAGTTTCTGGTGCTTCGGTAGCAACCGAAGTTTCAGTTTCTTCTGCCGGTGTAGCTTCAGCAGTGGTAACAGGAGCTGTTTCAGCAGTTGGTTCTTCAGCAGCAGCAACAGGAGCTTCACCTGAAGTTGCAACAGGAGCCGTTTCGGCAGTTTCAGTAGTAGCTTTTTTACGGCTTCCACCTGCACGACGGGTTCTTTTTGCTGTTGCATCTTTTTGCTCACCAATACCTTTACCGTAGATCTCGTTGTAATCAACCAACTCAATCATGGCCAATTCAGCGTTATCACCAACACGGGCACCTAACTTAATGATACGAGTATAACCGCCCGGGCGACCTTCAACTTTCAAACGAACTACATCAAATAATTCTTTGATCGCTTCTTTGTCCTGCAGGTAACTAAATACCACACGACGCTGATGGGTTGAGTTTTCTTTTGCCTTAGTGATCAGTGGCTCTACATAGCGTCTGAGTGCTTTTGCTTTAGCCAATGTCGTAGTGATACGCTTGTGCTGTATCAATTGTGCTCCCAGGTTAGCAAGCAACGCTCTGCGATGGCTGGCTGTACGGCTGAGGTTATTAATTTTGTCTCCGTGACGCATGACATTTGTGTTTTAATCCGCTGCACCGTGTCAGGATTTGCAGCGATTTTAATTAAAAATTAAAAAGGAAAAAAAGTGAATTCTTATTTTTTACCTTTTCCTTTTTACTTATTACTTATTACTTATTACTTCTCTAATAATCTTCCTTATCAATACCCATTTTACCTAAATCCATTCCAAATCCTAAGCCTCTTTCGTTTAATACCTGCTCAATTTCGCTTAACGACTTTTGACCAAAGTTTCTGAATTTCATTAAATCTTCCTGCTCGTACTGTACCAGTTCGCTTAAGCTATTTATTTTAGCTGCTTTTAAACAGTTAAAGGCACGTACCGAAAGGTCTAGATCTTCCAAAGGAGTTTTTAAAATCTTACGAAGTTGTAACGTTTGTTCGTCAACCAAGTCTTCTTTCTTCTCTTCTTTATTATCAAAAGTGATGTTCTCATCGGTGATGATCATCAGGTGCTGTATCAAAATTCTTGAAGCTTGTTTAACAGCTTCTTCAGGATGAATAGTACCGTCGGTAGTTACATCCATGATCAATTTTTCAAAGTCAGTCCTTTGCTCAACACGGGTGTTTTCTATCAGGTATTTTACATTCTTTATCGGAGTATGAATACTGTCAATAGGAACATAACCAAATGGAGTGTCTTTAATTTTGTTATCTTCTGCAGGAACATAACCACGGCCTTTAGCAATCGTAAGCTCAATATCAAGCTTAGCACTGTTATCCATAGTACAAAGCAATAAACCTGGGTTCATTACTTCAAAGCTTTGAAGCGCGTCGCCAATATTACCGGCAGTAAATTCTGTTTGGTTTTTAACACTAAGTGTTACTTTTTCAATACCAACTTCATGGTCTACCTTCTTCTTAAAACGAACCTGCTTTAAGTTTAGGATAATTTCAGTTACGTCTTCAGTAACACCCTTAAGTGTGGCAAACTCATGTTCAGCACCCTCAATTTTTATTCCTACAATGGCATAACCCTCCAGCGAACTAAGCAACACTCTTCTGAGTGCGTTTCCAATGGTAAGGCCATAACCTGGCTCCAAAGGACGAAATTCAAATTGCGCTTCAAAATCATTAGCTTTCTGAAGAACGATTTTGTCGGGTTTCTGGAAATTTAAAATAGCCATATTGTTATTGACAATTTATTGTTTAAAATTTTTTTTGTGGACCCAGCAGTTGATTTTTAATGTTACAGCCGTTGCGTCGCACTCTTGTACAGAAGGATTTGTTTCAGCTATAGCATTAATACTTATAACTTATAACTTAAAACTTATTACTTACTGTATAATTCCACTATCAGTTGCTCCTTAATATTTTCAGGAACACTTTCTCTTTCAGGGTAAGTAATAAAAGTGCCGCTTAGTTCACCTTCATTCCAATCCAACCAACCAAACTTTTGGTTTTTACCGCGAATATTGCTGGTAACAGAAGTGTTAACCGAGCTTTTCTCTTTCAAACCAATTTTATCACCAGGCTGTAACTGGTACGATGGTACGTTAGTAACCATTCCGTTTACAGTAATATGCTTGTGACTAACCAACTGGCGTGCAGCAGGACGGCTTGGAGCAATACCTAAACGAAAAACAGTATTATCCAAACGCGCTTCCAGTAATTTAATAAGGTTTTCACCAGTTACACCTTTCTGGCGGCTGGCTTCTCCAAATGTATTACGGAATTGTTTCTCCAACACCCCATAAGTGTATTTTGCTTTTTGCTTCTCTTTCAACTGTGTAGCATACTCACCTAAGGTTTTACGCTTACGCTGAGCACCGTGAATACCGGGAGGGTTGCTGTTTTTGCTTAACCACTTTCCGTTGCCTAAAATAGGCTCTCCAAACATCCGGGAGATTTTGGTCTTGGGACCAGTGTACCTTGCCATGTTTATTTACTTTTTTTAGATTTTTTTGTTCCCGGTGCAGTTCATAAAAAATCTTAAAATTCGAGCTGCACCAGCTTTTAAAATGTGTACCTATATAAAATACCAATTCCCCGCTTTGCAGCGGGGAGGGTAAAATTATTATTTATACTCTACGTTTTTTTGGAGGACGACAACCGTTGTGAGGTAAAGGTGTAACGTCTTTAATCATAGTGATTTCGATACCAGAATTTGCAAGAGCCCTGATAGCACCTTCTCTTCCTGAACCCGGACCTTTTACATAAACATCTACCCTTTTTAAACCAGCTTCCAATGCTACTTTAGCAGCATCCTGAGCAGCTAACTGTGCAGCATAAGGTGTGTTCTTTTTAGAACCACGAAAACCCATTTTACCAGCACTGCCCCAGCTAATTACCTGGCCATTTTTGTTGGTAAGAGAAATGATGATGTTGTTGAAAGTAGCACTAATATGAGCATCGCCATAAGCGTCTACCTTTACTACTCTTTTTTTTGCAGCCGCTTTAGCGCTGTCCTGTCTTTGTTGTGCTTTAGCCATAATGTTGTGTTGAGGTAATCTTTAACAATTAAAACATTCCGAAATTTCCGGAACCTACACCCTCCCTCCTTTTCCAATGTTTTTGGAACGATCCAGTAAGGGTATAGCATATAAATATGCAGCAGGTTATTTGATAAATCAAACAGCCTGCTGCAATTAATTTAATTCTATTTCTTAGGTGCCTTCTTTTTGCCGGCAACTGTTTTACGCTTACCTTTTCTTGTACGGCTGTTAGTACGGGTACGTTGACCACGTAAAGGCAAACCTTTACGATGACGTAAACCACGATAAGAAGCAATATCCATCAAACGCTTAATGCTCATCTGAACTTCGCTACGTAAAGCACCTTCTACCTTAATTTCGTTGGTAATAAGGTTACGAATAGCAGTTTGCTCTTCATCATTCCACTGGTTCACTTTCTTGTTCCTGTCAATTCCTGACCTGTCAAGAATTTCCTGGGCGGTTGAAAGACCAATACCGTAAATGTAGGTAAGTCCTATTTCGCCTCTTTTATTTTTTGGTAAGTCAATACCGGCAATACGAGCCATATTTTAGTTTCTGATTTTGAGTTATACTAAATTCAATTATCCCTGGCGTTGTTTGTAACGGGGATTCTTTTTGTTCACAATGTACAGCTTGCCTTTTCTTCTCACGATTTTGCAATCTGCGCTGCGTTTTTTAATGGATGCTCTTACTTTCATGACTGACGTTTGTTTTTTCTATGTGTCATGAAACAAAAGCTTCATGACGTTTTTTGTTGTCGTTTATTTCCGGCAAAAACCGGTAGCTATTATAATTACTTGTACCTGAAAATAATTCTACCTCTACTTAAGTCATATGGACTCATTTCAACTCCTACTTTATCACCAGGTAGAATACGTATATAGTTCATTCTCATTTTACCGGATATCGTGGCGATAATTTCGTGGCCGTTTTCCAGCTTTACACGAAACATTGCATTAGATAACGCTTCTACAATTGAACCATCTTGTTTAATCAGTGCTTGTTTAGACATACTTTTTTTCGGAGCGCAAAGATAAGAGTATGAAATGTAACGGAGAAAAAATGGTGGATAAATTTAGAAATAATGTGGAAAAGTTAATAAGTTTTAAGGATAATTTTGATAATTGGCCTGTTTTTGAATGTGTTGGCCACTATTTTTTTTTGAATTTGCTCCAAATTAAAAAAGGCAATAAAAGCAAAAAGCTCCAATTGCCTTGTAAATATTTTAAATGCCTGAAATGGTTAAGTTAACAAAGTTGATTGCTTAAGATAAGTTTTGCTTGGCGAATAAATAAATAAGCAAGAACCATTGCGAATGGTATTAATGATGGTTTTTGACACCTTGCTGGGAACAGCCGGACAACCAAAACTGCGTCCTAAATAACCTGTTGACTTATAAAAACCTTCAGTTGCATATTCAGCGCCATGTATTACAATTGCTCTATCGCGGGCCCTATCATTTATTTCCTTTTCCATTCCATCTAACCTTAGTGATAAGCCATGCTTTCCCTGGTAGGTTTCAGAAGTAACATAAAATCCAAGGCTGCTCTGATTTGATTCCGGCGTATTTGAAAAATTTGTAGCCATTAGTTGGCCGGTATTTCTGCCATGAGCTACTAATGATTGTTCTACTAAAACACCTTTTTGCAGATCGATAATATACATTCGTTTACTGGTGCTTGCCTGGCTAAAATCAACAATAGTTAATAAATCAGGATTTTTAATTTTGCCAGTGTTTAATAAACGGGAGTAACCTTTAATAGCTAACTGGTAGGCTTGTTTATTAAGATTAAGTGCACCAAGGTTTAAATGCTCATACAATGCATCGAAAGGATTTTGCACTAACGAAGTTGCTGAAGAATCAGTACTAGCTGTTTTTTTGGAAGAAACAACATTTTCATCATTGGTAAAAGCAGTTACTGCAAAAGAGAAAATAAATAGAGTGAAAAATGCAACGAGGATTTTTTTTGTCATATAAATTCTTAATTGATTTAATATTCCGTTCTAAATGTTGCAGCTATGAATGTGGTGATAATTTTAAAGCCTTTAATTAAAGGCTTTACTAATGTGTAGCAAACATACCCCGCAATTCCCAAAATTCAAATAAACATCGCGAATGTTAACAGAACGAAATTGCGCTTATATGTTGCATTATAGCTTTATTAACTGGTTTTCAGTGGTTAAGGGAAAATTAAAAAAATTTTAATAAGGTGTTAAGGATAATTAATCAAATACATTAACATCACTCTATCCTGATTTTTATAAAATAACCCAGCTTTTAGACCTGGCAAAAAAATAAAAAGTGTATAAAATATTTCACGCGAACAAGACAATTTCAAAGAAATAAATCATTATTTTTTGGGTACTGATCCTTTTTAGGTGAAAGATGAACGGATTGCGACGCAACGATGCCTCATTAATAAATGATGCTGGTACCCCTAAATTAAAACAGATTTACAGGTAAAATAATTTCCCAATGATTGGGCTGGGTTATACCCCGAAATTCTTTACCTAATAAGCGACTATAACGTATCCCAAAAGTTACCGGTTGCTGGTTCCACCATTTTGTATCGAAAAAAATCTCAGATCCTACGGTACTGAAAAAAAATTTTGCTCCTGAACGTAAACTTTTGGATTGTGTATAATCGTAAAAGCCATTGGCCCGTATCCTGTTAATATAAACCACATTGGCCAGCCCAAAATCCGGATAGGCTAAAGGGAAATGATAATTAACGCCAAAACGCCACATGCGTGGAAAATCAACTGCGGAATAACCTCTTGAAAAAGGAAAATTATTAGTAAAGAAATATTGGTTTAAAGTATCTCTTGCAGCATATGCCGCATTTAATACGATGCTGTGACTGGCTTGTAGACCGGGTAAATACAGTGAACCATTTGCAAGAAACTGGTGAGCGTTGTATTTATTGATGATGTTACGATACTGCACCAGCAGGCTTTGTGCCCAATGCGGGTAAATGTGTTGAACAGCCTTTTGTACCTGGGATGAAAAAACCAGCCGATTTTGCAGGAAGTTAAAATCTTTATCCTGAAAAAATGACTTTCCCAAACCGGTTAAACGCAACTGTTTTGTATTTATACTGCTACTGAGGGTTAAATACCGATACTGGTTTGCACCAGATAAATTGAGGGGTAACGATAAGCCAAAACTCACATTCTTTTCATTGAAATAAAGGGTAGTATCACTATTGTAATTAATGGTACGGTTCCATGTTTGGCTGATACCAATTTTAGGCTGAACAAACCATCCACCATATACAGCATTCATATCCAGTTTTTGACTGCCTTCATTTCTATTATAAGTGTACCCAATTTGAGTTTCAAGGGTATTTAAAATGTTTTGCCCATAAAGAGTGTAAGAAAATTCCGGATTAGTATAATCGGGCCGCCAACTATGAAAATTGAATAGATTAAACGATTTGAGGTATTTTTTAATAGTAAAATCTCTTGTAGGAATATTATTCAGCGTTCCGCTATCCTGCCGGCTGAGGGCCTGGGGTAGATACAGGTTAGTTATGGCTTCTGCTTTTAAATCAATCTTTTGCCAAAGCAAGTCTTGCAAAGTAATAGCAGCAAGCCTGTAACCATCAGCCGTAAAAGCAGATGCAATTAATTGGTTTGATGTATAATTAAAACTTGCCTGGTAAAAACCGGTAGGATGAACTGCAACACGATATACTGCATTTTTACTTTGAATGAATGCCCATATTTCATCGCTCCCTTTAAACGAAGATGTAAATAATACGGTATCGCCCTGAACTGTGGGGAAACCGATGAGCCTGTTATCAAAAGGAAGTACGTTTACTTTTTTGCTGGTAAAAAGATTAACCTGCTGTAGTGCCATCTCTCCTTCTGCATTTCGCACAGCAGTATAAATTAAAGAATCGTTGAGTGAAAATTTGGGATAAGTAAACACCTCGCCATTGGCACCATTCATTCGGAAAATACGCTTACCCTGTAGGTCCAATACCACTATGTTGGATAATTGGTTGGTGCGCATTTCAACAGCAACAACTTTTTGACCATCATGAGAAATATCGGGCGAAAAAAACCGCTCCTTCGTTGTTATTTTTTTTGATTTGCCGGTTTCTGTATCCAGTAAATGTATATCGCTGTATTCGCGATAGCCCCAACGCAGCCCGGGTTTTAACGAGGCGTAGGCAATAATATTATTGTTGTACGAAAAGTAATCATCATAAGCTATTGCACGCGTTGCTATTTTTTGCTCCGTACCATCTGGTGTTACATAATAAAATGCGGGAACTTGACTATAGCCACGTTTTAAAACCACCATCAATCCATTTTCGGTGGTATAAGGATATTTATAATCGGTACGAACCTTTGACTTTTTTGTAATAAATTTCAGACTGTCTACCTTTTCCTTATCCCAATACTGCTGGTAATATTTAAAAGCATCCGCTATAAACTGCTTGTATGTAATTCCACTGTGTTTTTTTATAGCGCCCTGCCAGGGATAAACCAGTGGTTTAAAACGGACAGCATCGTCCGCTACCTTTTTCCAGAAATCAGCTCCATATTTTTCTTTGCCATAACCCACCAATAAATAACCCAGCTCGTAATGGTCGGGTACAAAATTTTTGAACGAGCCATTTCTAAGTTTCATGTAAGAATAATCCTTGCCCTCTCTATACAACGATTGGTAGCCCCTGAAAAAATAGGGTTGCCTGCCCCTACCCTGGTTGCTTAGCACGGTTTCGTTAAACACCGCATCGCCTTCAAAAAAATAATCGGGTACTGCTGCTGCATTTAATAACGCACGCCCTTCCTGGCCAAATAAATAACCGGCAGCTTTTGCAATACCCACATTAAAATTGTTGTATTGCTGCACATGCCGGTATTCGTGTAGGGCAAGTTTATCGGCCCAGTTAATACTGCCTAACTGAAAACTGTTTTGTGGCGTAAACAAATAAAATTCTGAACGAAAGGGGCCCAACCCAACATACCCGTTTGAAAGGGTATTCTGATCCTGTAAAACGATATTAATTTTTTGCAGTTTGTCACCAATGGTTTGTGTGTGGTTTTTCTGTAATTCATGAACCACTTCTGCAACCCTTCGGCCTGTTGGTTCTATTCCTGCAGGAAAAATAATCCGGGCAGTATCTGTATCAATCTGCTTCCATTTTATTGAGGCAGGGTTACCTCCAAACTGCTGAGCAATGGCACCAAAACAAAACATACTTAAAAGCATTGCCATTCCAATCTTCGTAAAAATGCTCATCATAAATTCCGGAATTATAAAAATGAAGTTAGAGAAAGATTACACCCAATGAGTTACAGATACAACCTATTAAAAGTTACTCTAAAAAGCAGCCATAAAAAAAGCCGGTAAATTATTACCGGCCAAACAAATTATAACAATCAGATTTATGTAGTCAAATGCACCTTGGTCATTTCCAGGTAATGGTTTTGAAATTCATGTACATAAATGGATTTGGCTATGTGACGACGATCTTCTCTGTACCATATTTCATATTCATTAAAATCGTTGGGATGATGTAACAAAACCCTAAAGGCACCCTTCATATATT
>JBBSJX010000019.1:0-19550 GCA_038256825.1 Chitinophagales bacterium | reverse complement strand
GTTTAAACTGTGGTAACAGTATGGGTTGCAGTTAAATCATATAAACCAGTTAATTTACAGGTAACATAATAAATACCTCTTGATTTTTCAAGGGGTATTTTCATTATTAAATGCATTCGCTAATAAATTAGCTGAAGCAAAAAATACAGTACAGAATACAACCCTTCGACAAACTCCCCGGAAAGCCGCATAGGCGTAAACATAATTATTTTTTTGGGGGACAAACATTAGGAATTCTATTAACCATCGTTGTGTCACTCACTTGTACCGCATCGTTTCATGCGTCAGCTCCAACTTTTCGGCGGCTGCTTTTTCCGCAAAAATGCGTGGTTTTTCCTTTAACAAGTTAAACATAGAGAAGCAGAGTGGTACACAGAGAACACAATGCCTAACTCCTGCTTCTCTAAGTGCTCCTTTCTCTGTGACTTCTGTGGTTACTATTTTTACTTTGCTTTCTTAGGTGTAAATTTTAGCTGAAATCTATATCAGTTAATGATTTTAGCTTCTTTTTTTAAGTTAACGCCAATGCGGAAAGCGGAACAGGAAGGTAAACTGTCCCAGATTAAATTGATGCTATGAAAAACTACTTTTGAACCGTTCCGATGCATCGGAAGCAACAAAATTTCATACATATTTTTAGATCTGGCTCCAAAATATTCCTCCTGTTATTTTAAAGTTTCAAACAATCCATACCCATGTAAATGGTTTATAAAAGGGAATAGCTATTTTTTATAATTAGCAAATTTTATAAAGCTCCGTTTTAATATTTGAACAAATTTCAGGAGCAATATTCCGCCTGAGCACTTACATTTGCACAATTTGATTTTTTTATGCCAAGAGATACATCTATAAAATCGGTACTTATTATTGGATCTGGTCCCATTATTATAGGCCAGGCATGCGAGTTTGATTATGCAGGATCGCAGGCTGCCCGCAGTTTGCGCGAAGAAGGTATAAAAGTATACCTCATCAATAGTAACCCCGCAACCATTATGACCGACCCCATGATGGCCGAAAAGGTTTACCTGTTACCCCTGACAGTTGAAAGCATTGAAAAGATTTTAGAAGAAAACCAGATTGATGCTGTATTACCTACCATGGGCGGCCAAACAGCGCTGAACTTGTGTAAAGAAGCCGATGAACTGGGTGTTTGGGAAAAATATAATTGCCGGTTAATTGGAGTTGATGTAGCAGCTATTGATACTGCAGAGGATCGGGAAAAGTTCAGAAAGTTGATGGTTAAAATTGGTATGGCCGTTGCTCCAAGCAGGGTTGCCAATAGTATTTTAGAAGGAAAAGAATTTGCGCAGGAAATAGGATTTCCATTGGTAATCCGTCCGTCGTTTACCCTTGGTGGAACCGGTGGTGGATTTGTACATGGTAAAGAAGATTTGGATGAAGCTTTGGAAAGAGGTTTAACCGCTTCGCCTATGCACGAGGTTTTAGTGGAAAAGGCTGTACTGGGATGGAAAGAATATGAATTGGAATTATTACGCGATCAGAATGATAACGTAGTAATTATTTGTACTGTTGAAAACCTGGATCCAATGGGGGTTCACACGGGTGATGGCATTACGGTTGCCCCTGCTATGACTTTAAGCGACACGGCCTTCCAGGAAATGCGTAACAAGGCTATTTTAATGATGCGCAGCATAGGCAATTTTTCCGGTGGTTGTAATGTTCAGTTTGCTATAAATCCTGAAACAGAAGAGTTAATTGCAGTTGAAATCAATCCAAGAGTAAGTCGTTCATCAGCCCTGGCAAGTAAGGCCACCGGTTATCCTATTGCAAAAATTGCTGCAAAGCTGGCCATTGGTTACTACCTGGATGAATTAAAAAACCAGATTACCCAAACAACTTCGGCTTATTTTGAGCCCGCCCTTGATTATGTTATTGTAAAAGTGCCCCGTTGGAACTTTGATAAATTTAAAGGAGCAAACGATACCCTTGGCCTGCAAATGAAGAGTGTAGGAGAGGTGATGTCCATTGGCCGCAGCTTTACCGAGGCAATACAGAAGGCTTGCCAGAGTTTGGAAAACGATGCGGTTGGCCTGGGCTATTATGGTAAAAGTTTGATGAAAACCGATGAATTAGTGGAATATATTAAAGTTCCCAAATGGGATCGGATATTCAGGATTAAGGATGCTTTAATGGCAGGTGTAACCGTAAAAACCATTGCACTGGCAACCGGGATTGATAAATGGTTTTTATTCCAGATCCAAAAGATTTGTGATATTGAAAAAGAATTGCTTAACCATACTATTGAAAGCCTTGAAGAGGGATTATTGAGAGAAGCGAAAAAGAATGGTTTTGGCGATGAACAGATTTCAAAAATTATACGCAACTGTACCGAGCAGGATGTTTATGACAAACGTAAAAAGCTTGGGATAAACAGGGTGTATAAAATGGTGGATACCTGCAGTGCAGAGTTTGAAGCAAAAACACCTTATTTCTACAGTACGTTCGAATAGTTTTTGGTCCTGGCACTTGTGCAATAATCTAGCTTCCATTTCAGCCTGACCGACTTTTGGCGGTTTGCGCATTTGTACTGTAGAAAAGCCTTTCAACAAATAAATGTACAGCACCCATTCCATTAATAGGATGGGTGTTTTTTTTGTTATTTATTGTCAATTAATTTATTCATTTTCAACCAAACCCAGCTTTAAGGCATAGTTATATACTTATACCTTCAAAATAGTTTAACCTTACAAAATAAATGACTCACAAAACCAGGGGGATTGTTTTACGAACGGTGAAGTATGGTGAAACCAGCATCATTACAACGGTTTATACCGAGCTGTTTGGCATACAAACCTATATTGTAAAAGGGGTGAGGCAAAGCACTAAAAAATCATCCGGTAAAGGTATTTACTTTCAGCCGGCGGCCATTTTGGATATGGTGGTGTACCATAACGAGTTTAAAAACCTAAATTTTATAAAGGAGTACCAGTGGGGCTTTTTATACAACGAGGTTTTGTTTGATGTGGTAAAAAATACGGTTGCTATGTATGTTGTTGAAATGCTGCAACATTGCCTGAAACAACCTGAAGCCAATCCCGAATTATTTTACCTGGCCCAGGATACATTTAAGCAGTTAGACCGGGGAAATAATACCCTTACAGCAAACCTACCCTTATATTTTTCGCTGCATTTGGGTGGCGAGCTTGGTTTTAGAATTCAGGGCGAGTACACAAATGAAACCCCCTTTTGCGATTTGCAGGAAGGTAAGTTTACCAGCGAACGACCCTACCACGGTTATTATATTGATGGAACCTTAGCAAAAACCGCTTCTACATTATTATCCCTAAATTTTTATAACGACCTGGAAAATATTCATCTTTCAAAAATTGCCCGCAGAGAATTGTTGATTGCTTTGCAAAGTTATTTTGCGTTGCATGTAAGCGATTTTGGAGAACTGAAAAGCTTACCTATTTTACAGGAGATATTGGGCTAATAAAAATCAGATCAACCGCTTTACGGTTGTAAAGTTCTCATTAATAAGTAAAACTCCGGGCTTTTTGCCTTTATCAAAGCTGCCCAGGCTTTGCTGTAGGTTTAAAGCGGTGGCCCCGTTTAAAGTAGCCCATTGCAATAATTCATTTTTAGGAATTTGCGGAAAAGCCTTGGCTAAGATTTTAAGTTCATCCAAAATGCTTAAACTGTTATTGCTTGCCAGGCTATCGGTGCCTACCACCACATTGCTGTTTTGATTTCGCAGGTTTTCAACAGGAGGCATCCTGTCCTCAATATATTTATTTGCTTTAGCACAAAGGCACCAAAATAATTGCTGCCCATTTTGCATTGCCTGTTGATTAGCAAATGCAATATCATTTGCAGTAGTAAAAGTGTTATGAACCAATAAAACAGTTTGCGCCCCGGCTAACTTAGAAAAATAGGTTTGCAGGCTGGTTTTACCGCCCGGCACAAAATGGCTGTTGTCAATTTTCATCATTTGGTACATGCGTGTAAAATCTCCTGATCCATCAAAGAAAAAGGCATCTTCAAAAGTTGTTTCCTGGTTGTGGATGGTAACTACTTTTTGTTTGAAATAAGGAGATATCTGCCTCCATAAATCTTCAGATACGGAATAAGGCGCATGCGGAACAATACTGTTATGGGGTAAATGAATGGAAAAGTCGTCGAAAATTTTTTTGCTACGTTCAAATCTTTCGTTTGAAACTAATGGGAGCCAGCCACTTGCCTCAATAAAATTATAGTAGGTAAGGTTATGTTGTATTTTTTGCTGAAGTGTGGTAGCGTTGTTGCAAATATCACCCACCGCAACAATGCCATTACTGATCATTTCCTCCTCGGCAGTTGCAATAGCGCTCCATATTTCTTCGGTGGCAAAATGCCGTTGGGTAACCACTTTAAATACAAAATCAATCAGTCCGGTTTTTTCAGGGATCTGCCCTTTCATATGGCTTAGTTCCAGGTGGCAATGGCAATTGATAAAACCGGGAGTTAGGATTCCATTCAATCGCTGCACTTCGTCCCCCGCATCTTCCCGTTCAACAATTTGCTGTATAATTCCATCTTTGGTAGTTATTAAAACCTTGTTGCTATCCAGCATTTGGCTGCCGGTAAATAGTTGAGTAGCCTGAAATTTTTTAAAACGCATGAGACTTCAAAAGTAAGATGAAGCAAAGGTTATGCAATGAAATGGAAAGGCTTAACTTTGCCGCCGTTGCAAAACAGTGTGTGTAAATAGTGATGGATATGTAAGGCTGCATAAAGCGCCAAAAGTACAAGTGAGTGACACAACGATGTTGAATTTATTACCGTTGCTGGTAACCAAAATAATATAGAAAAATATAATTTTTATAATTTGTGATAGACAAACTGGAAGCAATAAAAGGGAGATTTATACAAGTGGGGATGGCCCTTACCAACCCCGAAATAATTAATAATCAAGGTGAATACCAGCGTTTGAGCAAGGAATACAGAAGCCTTGAAAACATTGTAAAACCATTTGAAGATTATAAAAGGGTGCTTGCCGATTTTGAGTTTAGCAGGGAAGCCATGAATAGCTCCGATGATGAAATGCGTGAACTGGCAAAAATGGAATTGCCTGAGCTGGAGGAAAAAAAAGAGGCATTAGAAAAGCAATTAACCAAATTGTTGATTCCTAAAGACCCGCAGGATGATAAAAATGCTATTATTGAATTGAGGGCAGGAACCGGTGGAGATGAAGCCAGCCTGTTTGTAGGCGATCTTTTAAACATGTATTTACGCTATTGCAGCAGGCGTGGATGGAAAACAGCCATAGTAAGTGAAAGTGAAGGTAGCGTGGGTGGCTACAAGGAAGTTTTAGTAGAGGTGCAGGGAGATGATGTTTATGGCACCATGAAATTTGAGAGTGGAGTTCACCGGGTACAGCGGGTTCCCAATACCGAGACACAAGGCAGGGTACATACTTCTGCAGCCACAGTTGCGGTAATGCCCGAAGCTGAGGAAATTGACTTTGAACTTAACCCTGCTGACGTTAAAATGGAAACGGCCCGCAGTGGTGGTGCTGGTGGACAGAACGTAAATAAAGTAGAAACAAAGGTTTTGTTAACACACATACCTACCGGAACCGTTGTAGTGTGCCAAACCGAAAGAAGCCAACTGGGTAACCGTGAAAAAGCGATGACCATGTTACGATCAAGGCTATACGAGGAGCAGGTTAGAAAACAGGAGGATGAAATTAGCCGGCATAGAAAAACTTTGGTTAGCACAGGCGACCGCAGTGCTAAAATAAGAACGTATAACTGGCCACAAGGCCGTGTGACCGATCACCGTATTGGATTAACCAGCTACAACCTTGATGCAGTTATTAACGGCGATATTGATGATTTTATTGAACAACTGCAAATGGCTGAAAATGCTGAAAAAATGACCAGCCAGAATAATTAGATACTTTTAGTACAGGCAGACACAATTTTTGTAATCTATTAAATCAAATTTTATGCTTGATCAATTAAAGGGATTAGTAAAAGAGTACAGTGCTGATGCTATTATAACCAACCCTGCTATTCCTAACGAAAGAAATGACGAAGCGGTGGATTTGGCATCCACTTCCATTTTAGGAAGCTTGAAAAATATGGTTACGAACGGCAATATTTCTGAAGTGGAGAACCTATTTAATACAACAGATCAAAATGTGGGAAATACTGCAGCCGCAAATAATATAAAAGGAAATTTTGTGGAAGGACTTGTACATAAGTTTGGGCTTGACCAGGGTAAAGCGGGGCAAATCGCCAGTTCGCTGATCCCTATAGTGCTCTCAAAATTGGTAAGTAAAACAAACGATCCCAACGATAAAGGTTTCGACCTTTCGAGCATTATGGGTAGCCTTACCGGAGGAAACATGGGCGATATGTTAGGTAAGTTAACCGGCGGCGATGAAAAAGATGGTGGAATATTGGGAAAGGTAAAAGGCCTTTTCAATTAAACCAGGTAAATAAATTATTAGCGGGTAGCAGCAATGTTACCCATTTTTTGTTTACAGGCATCTGTTCTTTGTTTGATGCATTCTTGCGACGCTCCTTTCATCTTATTGTACTTTTATGGGCTAAGTCATAAACAATACCCCTATTTCGTTATTTAGTTATAATAGATGGTTAAGTGGTATTGAGGGTTTTTATTCTTTGAAAAGCAGCAGATGTCCGATTAAATGAATCCTAATAAATAACGGTCAAGTTACGTTTAGTTACAATTAATATAATCTATGAAAATTTTTTGCCTGGCATTGCTAGCCACTTTTACGTTTAATTGTACTGCTTTTAGCCAAAAAGGTTGGTTTGGAGGAATTAAAGGAGGAATTAGTATTCCAAAATTAAGAGCCCCCTCCGATGCTAACGCTTCGTATAGTAATGGCTTTTCTACCATTATTGGTCCGCAGTTAGGTGTTTTAGCCGAATATAGATTTTCACCTTTATTTTCCCTTCAAACAGAGTTTAACTACAGTAGCCAGGGTGGTGAGAAAAAAGGCGATCAGCGCATTGTTACCAAAGATTTTAAGGCCTATATCCCAGCGGGTGTTAGTTTGCCCGATTACCTGTATTCCAGGTTCGATAACCGTATTACCCTACGCTACCTTGAGTTGCCTATAATGGCTAAGTTTAGTTTTAAAATGTCGCCTGATTACAGGGTATCTATTTTTGGCGGACCGTATATTGGGTACCTGATTAAAGCAGAAGGTGAGGCAACGGGAGAAAGTAAGATTTACAAAGATCCTGCTCAATCGCAGGAACTTACTTATAATGGTTTTGCTTTAGGTGTGGTGGATTTTAATAGAAAGGAGGATATCATAAATCAATTGCAGAAAACCAACTACGGTATACAGGGCAGTTCCAGTATTGAATACGTTGCTAAAAAGCTAAATTACTTTCTTACTATCGGTGGTACCTATGGATTAAAAAGATTACAGAAAGACCCCAATTTTGGCAATAATAAAACCGGGGGGTTAAATTTAAACCTTGGGGTAACACACAAGTTATAACGTTTGGATTAGTAAAAATTTATTGAGAGGTCTGCTTTATATACCTCATAAATCCTTCAGAATTATTTCTTCATGCTCTTCTTGCAATCCCATTGCCTAAGTGAGGGGTTATAGGATTTATATTAAACTTATCATTCTTATTTGGAATACGTATCTAATCGATCAACAAAATCGTTTTATAAGCGGGTATTTACCTTTATTGCAGAAAATTGTGGGCAAATATTGTTTGGAAGAAAGTGATGAAATGGGGATTAACAATTTAATAAGGACCGGTTGGCATCCATTTTGTATAGTTATATAAAAGAATAAAATTATTTTTCTACATAATTAAAGTCTCTCATAAGCAGTTAGTTTTGGTTGCGGCCCCGATTTCTATCGGGGCCAACTTTTTTGTGGAAAGTTTGTTGCTGAAAATATTTTCTGCTTATTAAATGCCCCAATGTAGCTCCCACTCCATCAAATAATATATCTGCCAGTTCAAACGAACGGAAGGGCACAAAATATTTCTGAACAAATTCCATTAAGATTCCATAAACAAGTACAAGTAAAGCAATTTGAAAAAAGATTTTTTTCCTTTTATTTGTATCAAATGATGATTTGGAAAAAGGCTTGCAAAATAATATAGTGAGCAAACCAAATAAAATAGTGTGGATAAATTTGTCCAGACCAACTATTCTAAAAATGTCAGCCTTAGGAAATTCGTTTCCTGGTAAAACCAATAATATAAATGAGATTGCCAAAAAGATAAGAGGAACTATAAAAGAAGAAAATTTCATTACCACAATATTTGGGGTGCAATTTAGGTAAAAAAAGAAAGGGGCCACCCCTGGCCCCTTTTCCATCTGAAAACCCCGCTAAACTTAGCATTATGGCATTACAACAGTGTCGATAACATGAATAACACCGTTGCGCTGGTTAACATCTTTAATTGTTACTTTACTTACTCCACCTTTAGTATCGTGAAGTATAATATTTTTATTATCTAGTGTAAAAGTGATTTTTTCGCCCTGAACGGTTTGCGCTGAATGCTTTCCGCCATTCTTTTTAATAAGCTGCATTAATGTAGTGCTGTTTATGTTTCCGGAAATTACATGGTAAGTAAGTATTGCAGATAAAGTGGCTTTGTTCTCGGGCTTTAATAAGGTTTCAACTGTGCCGGCGGGTAACTTGTTAAAGGCAGCATTGGTTGGAGCAAAAACGGTAAAGGGACCTGCGCTTTGCAGGGTTTCTGCCAGACCTGCCGCTTTTACGGCTTCCATTAACCTGGTGTGGTCGTTGCTTTTTTCTGCATTTTCAACTATGGTTTTTGATGGATACATTGCTGACCCACCAACCAATACGGTTTTCTGCGCAAAAGATGCTGTTGCTAATAAAAAGGATGTGATGAAAAAGATTGCTGGTTTTAATAAAATTTTCAAGAGGATATTTTTTTTATAATTGTATTCAAGTTCAATTATTTACGACATCTGTTGTTTATTGGTTTTGTATTTGCCTGATGTTTTTGGAGCAATAGCCCAGGTTATAAAAGCATTAACAACTTTAAGAGTGGTATTTTATATTGCTGTGGATATGAAGCAAAATCGATTTAATGCTATTAAGTATGTTTTATTTGCAGAAGGTTGTTATGTGGTAAAAGTGTGCGACGCAACCGGGGCTTAATAGTATTTAAATGCCTGGTTAAAAAAATAATTTATTGCACTTAGAAATTATATATAATGAAAGGGAGCAGAAACAGAAAGATTGATTTTATATTTTGCCCATTACAAACAGTTGTTCCATGGTAGGCTCCGGGCTTCCGCCGCTAACCTCTAAAGTAACGGCAAAAGCCTGTGCACGAGGTATGTTTTTCATTTTGCAAAGACTTTTACAGGTTGGATCGAGCATGCCGGCATCAACCGGGTTACCATCGACCAACGCCCAGAGTTGATATTGTTTACCTGGAGTTGGTTGAGGTAATTTTTTTACCGATATGAATACATCCTTTGTATTCCTGCTCCAGAAAGCAGTGATAAGGTAATCTTTCTTTTTATTAGGATCAAGCAGGTTTACTTTCTGATATTCTGGATCAGCCATCATTTGGTTAGCAGTTTCAAACTCCTTTACCTTGGTTTGAAACACCTGGTTGCTGGCTTGAAGGCTATTTGTTTGAATTAATAAGGCTTGTAATTCGCTATTCTTTTTTGAATACTTATTATAGATAAAAAAGTTGGCTGCAGCACTTGCTAAAAATAAAATTATGGAAGCTGCAGCGGCGAAGCGCCAGGTTCTCATTTTTTTAATGCTCCCTTCTTCATTAGACTTATCGTTGCTGTTGTAAGCAACGGTTAAGGGAAAAGTGTCTTTAGATGAAGTATTGAAATCCAATTCTGCCATTAGCCTGGGCTTTATATCGGCTGGAGGAGGGACAGCATTTTTTAGCGCCATTTGTTCAAGAGTAATAGAAAATACATCGATAGCCTTCTGTATTTCGATATATTGCAGTTTTAGTTTTTCAACTTCTGCAATTTCTGCAGGTTCTGCAATACCGAGTACGTAGCTTTCGATAATACCGCTTTCTATGTATTCTTGAATTTCCACTTATGATTTAATAACTTGTTTTAGGTGGGTTAATGCACTCCGCATTCTTGTTTTAACTGTTCCCAGTGGAATTTTAAGCATTTTTGATATTTCATCCTGTGTAAAACCTTCAAAATAGGAAAGCTCTATAAGTACTCTATAATCTTCTTTTAAATTATGGACAACTTTTCTTAAACCAATCTGGTCAGTATTTATTTCGGTACTGCCGGCGGCATAATAAACGTTTTCAGTCAACTCCTTACTTTTCTGGCTTTTTTGATATCCCTTACTTCTTACCGCATCAATACTTGCATTTCGGGCAATATTCAACATCCAGGTAAAAAGCCTGCCTTTAAAGTTATCGTACGAATCAATTTGTTTCCAGATTTTGATAAACACTTCCTGTAATACATCACTGGCCAAATCTTTATCGGGGACAATGTTTAAAATAATACTATATAACGAGCCCGAATAATGGTCGTACAGGTAACTAAAGGCATCTTGTTGCCTCTGTTTTAATAACATTACCAATTCACTTTCAATATAGGTATTAGCAACACTCAATTTGCGGGGGTGGTGGGGTTTGAGCCCGCAGGCAGATGGAACAATATTAAATACGATAGCTGTTTAATCATGGTTTTAATTTTAGGCAACTAATTCAAGGTAAGCTGCTGAAGTTAATAAATTTTCCACATCAAGCGGGTTTGAAACTTTCATTTTGATCATCCATCCTTCACCATAAGGATCGGAATTTACCAATTCAGGTTGATTTGATAAAGCTGGATTTACCTCGTTTACAGTTCCGGCTATGGGTAAAAATAAATCACTAACTGTTTTCACAGCTTCCACCGTACCAAATATTTCCTCGGCCGATAATTCTTTGCCTGTTGTATCAATATCAACATAAACTATATCGCCTAGTTCTCTTTGAGCAAATTCTGTTATACCAATTGTTGCAATATCACCATCAAGCTTTACCCATTCGTGGTCTTTTGTGTAATGCAGATTTTCAGGAAAATTCATGTAGTTTGATTTTGGTACAAATATTAATTAAAAAATCTGATAAGCATTAATTAAGCATTCTAATTTTCATTATAACATCAGGATGCGGCCGATTGTTTGAGTCTTTAGGCAGTTTGGTAATCTGGTCCACAATATCCAAACCACTGATAACTTCACCAAATACAGTATAGTTCTGATCTAAAAAAGGCGTGCCGCCTAATCTTTTGTAGGTTTCAATTTGCGATTTACTGTATGTAAAACCAGGATTGTTGTTTTTTATACTTTCCAGGTCTGCATCCGCTGCTTTTTTGCCTTGAACAATATAAAACTGGCAATTGCTGCTTGCTTTTTGTGGATTATTATCCCTTGCGGCTGCCAAGGCTCCTTTTTTATGAAAAAATGTAGGGATGAATTCGGCCGGCGTTCTTTCGCCTGGCGCTGAGCCCACGCCCAAAGTTTTTGTTGCGGGTGCATTTTTACTATTGGGATCCCCACCTTGTATCATAAACTGATCAATTACTCTGTGAAACAATAAACTGTCGTAAAACCCCTGTTCAACCAGTTTTACAAAGTTATCGCGGTGTTTGGGCGTACTATTGTATAATTTGGCCACCATGGTTCCGTAACCCGTGGCTATTTCAACCAGTCTTTCCGTTTCCAGTATTGTGGTTTTGTGCAAACTTTTGGTGTTGGTTTTCTTTGCCAAAGCAGAAGATGAAGTAGTACTTTTTTTTACCAGCGATTTTTGCTTATTAGGTTGAGCCACGCTTAACAGGCAGGGATATAATAAAATAGCCAGTATTAATTTTTTCATTTTAATTTAAAGTCCGTTTTGTTCAAAGTAAAGTAATATGTGATCCTTTAAAAAATTCTCCTGTTCTATAAGGTTCCAGCCTGGAATTTCTTTTAATTGTTTATAATGCGGCCAACCGTCCACATCGTTACCTTCTAATAAATAATATCCACTTTGAGCTAGAAGGGTACACACTGCTACGTGCATCAGGTCTTGTTTTTGTTCTTTACTAATCTTACCCTCCATTACCCCTGTTTCCTGTATTCCTATTAAAAATAATATGGCTTCCATATCGGGTTTCTTTCCAAATCTTTCCAACAATTTACTTTCCAGCGCCCACCATCTTGTTTGCAGATCATCACTTATATTCATAACCCCGCAAATTTAAGGAGTTTATAATATTGATAATTTGTTTGAGGGTAATGATTGGTTAAATGATTAACCTTGGGTTGAAAATAAACAAATACAAATAAAAAAAGTAGAGCATTTTAGTACTCTACTTTTAATTCCTTTAAAATTATTTAGGTTTATTTTGGTTGAGCTGTTTTCACATACTCCAACCCGCTTTGAAAATTGTAGTGCGGCAACCCTTCCATTAAATCAATTAATTCATGAATATCGTTACAATCTGAATACTCAAATAAATTGTTTCTGTCGAATACAGGATTTTGATCGAAGCTTACATTTGGATTCATAGTTTACTTTTTTATATTTTTTGTTAACGACTGATGACAACAAAAAATTGTAGCAGCGCAAAAAAATATAAATAATCTCAGGAAACAAGAAAATATGCGCTTACAAGATACCAACCACAGCTTTCTGTGGCAGTATAATTAAAATCATAACATCAGCAGTCTACAACCACTTCAACATTTTAAATAATGGGGAGCTAAAAATAGGAAGAAACTAACGCTGTATAATTAAACCAATTTTCTAATTTCAGCCTTGGTTTGGTCAGAACAGTATTCAAAAAAATGATTGATTACTTTTTCCATTTCAGTATAATCAATGGGTTTGGTAAGAAAGCCAATTTTATAATTGCTCGCAAATTCTTTATCCATTTGTTGAGACGAGGTGCTAAATAAAATAATGGGAACGTGCTCCAGTTCCTTTATTTCCTTAATTTTTTGAACCGTTTGTTTTCCATTCATCCGGGGCATGTTAATATCCAGAATGATGAGGCAAGGTATAACCTTATTAATAAGAGATTTTTCAAGGAAACTTATTGTTTCCACGCCATCTTTGGTTGTAATTAATTCTACGTTAATTGTATGTTCTTCAAAAGCTTCTTTTACAAACATCCGGTCATCCGCATCATCATCTGCATATAAAACAAGGTTTTTAGAAGGGATTATATGGGTCATTTTGGGGGTTAACCTTTTAAGTAATCGGCAATGATAGAAAATCTAGGGAACAAAAACAAAAATTGAACTCTACATATTTATGACAGATTATAAAAATGGGTTTTGTAATAAGTGAGGTGATAAAATAAAAAAGGAGCTTTATTTTTTGTTTAAGTTTTTTAATAATGTCTTATTATTTTCTACAAACTCCTGAGCTTAATAATTCGTAATTACTTCAATAAGGCGATGCCAGAAAATTATTTAATAGAAAAATAAAAAAATAAATAGTTAAGGATTAAAAGTGGCACAATTTTTTATATAGTGTTAACAAAATTATAATATAACAAAATTGCATCCTTTGTTAACATACTTACAATTCTAACTCATGAAAAACAAATTTTACCTGCTCATTACTTTGTTGGCAGTAACTATTATGCAGATTAGTTGCAAGAAGGAACTTGGAGCTAACAATACCCGGGTGGAAAAATTATCGGCTGTAACCTGTAAATACCAGCATTACTATTTGGATTTTAATAAAGCAAACACCATTCTCGCATATTTTATTTATAAGCCAAACAATTTGATGGATATGTCGAGATATCGTGTAAAGTTTGATGTTAATGGTACCTATTCCGAAACAAATGAGGAAGGTACATCAACAACAGGTACCTGGAAATTTAATGCTGATCAAACGGTGGTTGAAATGAAATCCCAGGAAAAAGAGATGTTTAAAAAGATTTATGTTTTAGATGAAACAGGATTGCAGTGGGGAAGTATGGATGGAAATATGCTGGGTATTTTAATTGAAGTAAAATAGGTTGATTATTTGAAGGATTTATGCTTAAATGTGGCTTCGCCAGGAATCGAACCTGGATCTGGAGCTTCGGAAACTCTTATACTATCCATTGTACTACGAAGCCGGAAGAAAATATTTTGTACCCCATTGAAACAAATGTACAAGTGAGTGACACAACGATGTTGATCTATAATTAACTGCCGGTAACCAAAAGAACTTATTTGACGGGGTGCAAATGTAATTGTTACTGTGCAAAGGTTGACATATTGCTGCCGAATATCTTTACAGCGATAGCAAGAAGGATTACTCCAAAAAATTTACGTACCGCAATAAGGCCCGCTTCTCCAAGGGCACGTTCAATTAAACGAAGCGACCGTAATACAATGTAAACCAAAATTAAGTTTACAATAATTGCTAGTAAAATATTGATTTGGTAAAAGTTAGCTTTGAGCGACATAACTGTTGTGAGCGTTCCTGAGCCAGCAATTACTGGGAATGCAATGGGAACAACGGTGCCGGCACGTACATTTTTTTCACTTTTAAAAATTTCGTGACCCAATACCATCTCCAGACCAAGCAAAAAGATTACAATAGAGCCCCCAACGGCAAAAGCTTCTACCGTTACCCCCAATAATCTTAAAAACGCTTCGCCCAAAAATAGGAAGCCTACCATAAAAGCGCCGGAAATAAGGGTAGCTTTTAATGCATTTATTCCACCCATTTTTGATTTTAAAGCAATAAACAAAGGAATGGATCCTATTGCATCGATTACGGCGAACAGGGTAAAGCTTACCGTTAAAAATTGCTGCAAATCAAATTTCATGAAGGGGGTTTTTGTAAAGATAGAGCGGTAACGAATTACCACTCTATCTTAATAAAATTTTGTTTATTCAATTTATTCAGGCAACAAATCTGCAAACCAAAAGCCCATTTCGGGTATTGGTAAATTAGAATTAAAGCAGTTATCCTTTTGTTGTTGCGGGACAGGGTAGTTTTGAAGTACTGTTTGGCCTAAAGTATATTTTACGGGGTGTTTAAAAATGGGCCCGTCAAATACAAAAGTGTGGTACTCGCCGTTTTCTCCACAGGGATCAACGTAGTCGGGTAGATCATTTAAAAATGCCTGATCGATTATCCTTCCGGTAAAACTTTTGTCCAAAACTGCAGCATTTGTACAAACTACCACCGCTTTAAAGCCCAGGTTTATAAACTGAAGCAGGAGGGCTTTGGTGTCTTTTTTCCAGAGCGGAAAATCTGCCTGCATACCACAGTTTTTCATTTGGGTAGTGCGATAAGTATATAGGTCTTCCAAAAAAATATCGCCAAATAAACTGTGGGTAAAACCTTCCTGTTTTAAACGAGTGGTTGCATAAATTACCCTGCTTTCGTATACTTCCATAGAAGGTTGATGTGGAAGTTGGGTTACCACCAGGGGAAGGCCTAAGGCATTTGCCTGGTTAACCAGCAAGGTTTCCTCTACCCCATGCATGGTTACCCGTCGGGTGTCTTCGCCAATATTGGTCAGCAATTTTTCAACTGAATACTTTTTATTTTGCAGGGCATAGTATAATGTTAGGGCGCTGTCTTTTCCGCCACTCCAGTTTACAAACGATTTAAAAGGTTGTTGCATTTTACCAGTTTAAAGTAATGCCCCCATTAAGTAAAAAAGGAATGGAGTTATATCCCCTTACATCAAAAAATACCTTATTGGTTAAGTTTTGGGCATCGACAAAAAACTTAACCCTGTTGTTTAGTTTATAGTCAGCATAAGCACCTGCAATAAAATAATCATTTAAAGCAACATCTTTTTTTGCATAACCGCCAACATCAAAGCGACTGCTTACATATTTACCGGTTAGAGAAATATAAAGGGATTCGTTTATTTGGAAACCCACGTTTAGGTTAACATTATGGGATGGGCGCCTCAATAAATAGTTATAAGTAACTGTGTCTTTATTTGTAAGCCGGTTTTGTGTGGTTTCGTGGGGCGATAAATAAGTATAGTTGGCTGAAATATTTATGGGTTCAACTGGTTTAAAGGTCACCTCATACTCCAATCCATTTACCTGTTGTTTTAAGTAATTAAAATATTTGTAGCTGATGTAGTTATAGTCGATTCCATTATTGATGTTGCGGGTAAAATAAACAAGCCTGGTGCTGAGGTTTTTTTGCTGGTATTGAACGCCGGCTTCAAAATTAACTGATTGCTCGGGCAGCAACTTTGAATTTACACTGAGCTGATAAAGCGTAGGTGCTTTAAATCCACTGGCTACACTACCAAAAACTCTGAACTTGTCGTTAACAGCATACGATGGATTAAAGGTGTAAGTACTGTTACTTCCGTAGCGCGAATGGGTATTAATTCTTCCACCCAATTCAACATTTAATTTTTTACCAAGGCCACTATAATTTATTGAGGCATACAAACCGCTTTGGCTCATAGAGGTGTCTTTAAAATTGCTTTTATAGGGCCCATATATGCTTACCGATTGGTACTGTTGGTTGTACGATGAGTAACGGTAATCTGCACCCTGCAATAAGGTAAACCCGCTGCCCAAATTTATAGATCCATACATTTCAACAAACTGGCTTTTGCCAAAGTATCGGTTATCCTCAAAAATAGTGTTCGATTTAAAAACACTGTCGTTATAATAAGTTCGTTTTACTTCGTTATACTGGTAAGTTCCCACCAGGTTTAAAAAGTCTTTTTTAAAGTTGAATCCTGCACCGGCGGTAGTACTGCCATTGTTAATAGTGTAATCTTTTTCATCAGTAAAAACCCCGGAGTCTATCGATGCCTTGTACTGGCTATGCATTATAAATGAACGAAAAGATAATGCCTCCGTTGCCTGGTATTTTACCTGTGCATTGGCAACATTTCCATTGTAGCCATCGCGGTCATAATTTTTTAGGCCGGTGCTGTCATGCGCCGCCGAAAATCCGTCTGTATGCAATTTTGCAAAACGTGCTGAATAAGTAAACTTCCCTTTATTGCCATACAATTGGGCATTGCCTTTTAGGGTTCCGTAGTTGCCACCGCTTAAAGTTGCTTTTACATTAATTGGTTTTTTCACCTCCGGGCTTACCGTAATAATATTGATTACTCCGGCAACCGCATCCGAACCGTAAAGGGTTGATTGGGCTCCTTTGCAAATCTCAATTCTATCCACATTTTCTAGCGAAAACAGGTTTAAGTCAAATTCGTTACCAATCATCGATGGGTCACTTACAGGTATTCCATCTAAAAGCAAAAGTGTTCTGCCCGAAGATGCGCCACGCATGTAAAGTGTTTGTACACTGCCCAAATTATTAAGGGCACCATTAATAGTAATGCCGGCTTGCTCGTTTAATATTTGCGAAATCGTTTTGCCGCTGCTTTTTTCAAGTTGCTCACTGGTAATAACCGAAATTACTTTGCCCGTGGTGCTTTGCTTTTGAGGAAATTTGTTGGCTGTAACTATTACAGGGTCAGTAGGTTTACCCTTTAGTGTGTCGGTTTGTGCATTGGTTTTAATTGCACACATCAATAAAATAATTGATAGAAATTTTTTGCTCATAGTCCTTGATTTTTTTTGGCTATGAGCCTTCGATAGAAATGAGCGAAATGAAAAGGCCACCTGCAGTTAGCCCGTTACATCTCCTGCTTTTCACCCGAAAGCCCGATGATAAAATAATAATAGATATGGCAGGTCTTCTGGCTCGTTTCCTCCTAAATACCTTCCCATTTACCAATTGGCAAACAGTGGTTTTTTATTTAAAAGGCGGGTAAAAAATACTCGGTAAAACTTACAGCTACGGGGATAGCGCCGGATTTACACCGGCTTCCCTTTTAATCCCTTCCGGTTTTACAACCGGTTCAGGAACCAAATCTTCGGCAAATGTATAGTTAGATTGAACTTAAATAAAAATTTTGTTTTGAAGCCCGGCTCCCGATTTTCAATTAAGCCTTGGTCCTGCTTTACGCTTGTAGTCCCTTGCAACCAAACACAAAAGCTAGGCGCAAGGGCGCTACCGCTTCAATCAGGGCTATAAATCCGGCACTATATTTACAGGTAACATTTGCCGTAAATAATTACTCAACCATTTAAAAAGTTTAATATCATTTCTGCGGTGTAACCTTAAATCAATATTTAGTTCAATGAATTACATTGATTTTTTTTTATTGCTTATTTTATTATTGGCCTTGTGGAGTGGGTTTAACCGCGGTTTTATTATGGGTGCTGTTGACCTGTTACTAATGTTAGGCAGTTTGTATGCCGCTTTTGCATTATACCCTTATGTTGAAAAAGTAGCCAATAACTATATAGCCCATGCCGATGTTTGGGCACGACCGCTTTCATTCCTGTTTGTAATAATTATGAGCAGGATATTATTGTCATCTCTTTTAAACCTTGGTTTAAGTAAGCTACAACCTGCCACCCATAATAACGAAATAAATAAAGGGCTGGGCTTTATACCGGGTTTTGTAAACGGGGTTATTTATGCAACTATAATTTCTGCTTTACTTTTATCGGTACCCCTCAACGATAATATATCAACCAATACCCGCGAAAGCCTTATAGCACCCAAACTGGCATTACAGGTGGAGTGGCTGGAGGATAAATTTTCGCCTGTATTTGATAATGCAGTAAATGCATCTATCAACAAAATTACCATCGACCCCAAATCAAAAACCTCTATCGATTTAGAGTTTACCGTAACGGATGCAAAGGTGCGCGACGACCTGGAGGACAAAATGCTTACCCTGGTTAATGCCGAAAGAATGAAACGTGGTTTAAGGGCTTTAATAGCCGATCCTGCATTAGTGCCGGTGGCACGGAAACATTCAATTGATATGTTTAAACGGGGATATTTTTCGCACCAAACACCTGAAGGCGTTACCCCTGCGCAGCGTGTTAAAAAAGCCGGGCTCCGCTACCTGGTAATGGGCGAAAATTTAGCATTGGGCCAAACATTAGGGATTTGCCACCGTGGGTTAATGAATTCGCCTGGCCATAAAGCCAATATTTTGAGTACTGCTTATGGCCGTGTAGGCATTGGCATTGTTGATGGGGGTGTTCATGGTTTAATGGTAACCCAGGAGTTTAGAAACTAAACTTTTGATTATCTATTTTAATGTGCTTTTACCGATAATCTGTACACGTTTTCAATTTCAAAAGGTGAGGACTGCTACTATTCACAAAGAAAATGCCGGCAACAATGTTTGATTTATTGCCGCCGGCATTTATTTTTTTTGTTCTTATAAAGTAGCCATATCTATAACAAACCGATACTTTACATCACTTTTTTCCATCCTTTCATAGGCATGATTGATTTCTTTGATATCGATCACCTCCACATCAGATGTAATGTTATGTTCAGCGCAATAGTCAAGCATTTCCTGGGTTTCGGGTATGCCGCCAATGTTTGAACCAGCAATGGCCCGGTTGTTTCCCAGCAAACTGAAAGCTGTAATTTTCATAGGTTCGGTTGGCGCTCCCACGCATATGTGTACACCATTTATCCTTAACATTCGCAGGTACATATCGTAATTGTGCGGTGCTGACACTGTATCAATAATGAAGTCGAAGTAAT
>JBBSJX010000018.1:0-19683 GCA_038256825.1 Chitinophagales bacterium | reverse complement strand
GTTATACTGATACGTTGCCACGAGCAGGTGAAAATGGATCGAACGGGCTGGCTATTGACCGGCAGGGAAATTTAATTTTATGCCAGTCGGGAAACAGGCAGGTTGCCCGGTTAACAAACAGTTTGGTGCAGCCTGAGCCCATCTTTACCGTTTTGACAAAGGACTATAAAGGCAAAAAGTTTAATAGTCCAAACGACCTGGTGGTGGACGGTAATAATAATATTTACTTTACTGACCCGATTTATGGATTGCCGCAGCACGAAAACGATCCATCGCGGGAAATGGATTTTGAAGGAGTGTATAGATTAAGTGCTTCTGGCCAAATGACTCTGTTAATAGATACGATTTCGAGACCCAATGGGGTGGCGCTGAGCCCCGACGAAAAAACTTTATACATTGCCAGCAGCGACGATCAAAAACCCGCCTGGTATGCATACCAACTTAACCCATTGGGCAAAATAGAAAGTGGTGGCATTTTATTAAATGCAATTAAAATGAAGGAACGTGCTTTAGTGAAACAAGGCCCTGATGGATTAAAAATTGATAACAATGGCAATATTTTTAGTGCCGGACCGGATGGCATTAACATTATTTCGCCTGGCGGAAAATTAATGGGCCTTATAAAAATTTATAACAGGTCTACATCAAACTGTGCTTTTAATAAATCAAAAACTATTTTATTTATAACTGCAGATGACCTTTTATTGAAAATAAAACTGAAATAGTGACTGGCGAAGTTTACTGTTTTGTATAAGGTAGATTATTAGACTTTAGAGTTTTATAAGATTTAAAAATTTCAAAAACCCGGTAAAAAATGATGCCCAAAGGTTTGCAGATGAACGGATTGCGACGCAACGATGTTGCCCAATGTGTTTTGGCTGGTATTATAATCTCAAACAATTTTTTCCAATCAAATAATTCGGCGAACATGAGCAGCAAACTAAAAAATAATTATGTTTATCTTCGACGCCCAATTAAAACTGTATGAAGAAAGAAGAAGATATAGATTTGAACCTTACAGGTGAAGAAGGAAAAGCCGGAGAAATTAAACCACAACGTTGGTTTAAGCGAATGAAAAAAGGAATAACAACATCGACCGCGGAAAAAAAGGAAACGCCGGAAGGATTATGGACCAAGTGCCCTGAATGCAATTATATATGTACAACGGCCGATTTAAGAGATGCCTTGTATGTGTGCCCGAAATGCAATTACCACCACCGCATTGGCAGCGAAGAATACTACGAAATTTTATTTGACAACAATGGCTACGATGAGCTTTTCTGCAACATTCGTAGTAAAGACTTTTTGGAGTTTGTTGACCTGAAACCTTACTCAAAAAGATTAGAAGATATTTGGGCAAAGAGTGACCTAACCGATAGTATGCGGGTTGCTGTGGGCAAAATTGAAAATATGGAAATGGTGGTTGCCTGTATGGATTTTGAATTTATAGGAGGAAGCCTGGGAAGTGTGATGGGTGAAAAATTTAGCCGGGCCGTTGATTTTTGTATTGAGCATAAATTGCCTTTTATGGTAATAAGCAAAAGTGGTGGTGCCCGGATGATGGAAAGCGCTTTTAGCTTAATGCAACTGGCAAAAACCTGCGGCAAACTTTCTCAACTTACCGATGCAAAACTGCCTTACATTTCGTTGTTGACCGATCCTACCTTTGGTGGTATTTCGGCGAGCTTTGGTATGCTGGGTGATTTAAATATTGCTGAACCAGGTGCGTTGATTGGATTTGCCGGCCCCAGGGTAATTAAAGAAACGATTAAAAAAGATCTTCCTCCCGGGTTTCAACGAAGTGAGTTTTTAATGGAGCATGGCTTTTTGGATATGATTGTAGACAGGAAAATTTTAAAATCGACAGCGGCACGCCTGCTGATGACTTTTAGAAATTAAATGGAAATTTTAAATATTTTAAATAAAAGCCGACTGTAAAGCCGGCATTTATTTTTTATAGAACAAGTGTTTTAAAAACAAAACAATGGCAGCAAAAGAAATTAAAAACCGGCAGGCTTATTTTGAATACGCCATCGAGGATAAATATGATGCAGGAATGGTTTTGCTTGGAACGGAAGTGAAAAGTATAAGAGAGGGCAAAGTGAGTTTTAATGATAGCTACTGCATTTTTTTTAAAGATGAACTTTGGATAAGGGCAATGTACATAGCCGAATACTCGTTAGGTACAACAAACAATCATATTGCTGTACATGATCGTAAACTGCTGCTTACCAAAAGAGAGTTGAAAAAACTTCAATTAAAAATGAAAGATGTAGGGTATTCGATTATACCCCTGCGCATTTTTTTTAATGATAAAAACATGGCCAAAATTGAAATAGGAATAGGAAAAGGTAAAAAACTACACGATAAAAGGGAAAGCATTAAAAAGAAAGAAACAGATAGAGAGATAAAGAGATACCTGAAATAATCTTTTTTAATAGCGAGGAAAATTAAACTTAAAACCTTTGGTGTGAATGTCTTCTGTGGCATGAAAATGGATAAAAATCGAACCGGAATTCCATGTATCACTTTCCGAAAAAAATAACCTGAATTGAAAAACTGCCGAAACATTCTTCTAATAATTGTATTTATATTTTGTACCACTCCTCTTTTTTCGCAGTCGGTAACAGGCCAATGGTATGGGATAGGACAGGTGGGTAAAGAAGGAAATTATAGTCAATATCTATCTGAACTTATCTTAAATCAAAAGGGCAATAAGGTTTCGGGTGAGTTTAATTACTATTTTAAAAGCACTTATATTCCGTCGGAGGTTACCGGCACCTACAATAGCAAAACCAGGGTACTGGAATTACAGATTTTACCTTTACTTAATTTTAAATCAACTGATATTAACGGGGCAGATTGTCCTATGAAGGGCGTATTCATTTTGAAAGTATCAAAAGTTGAAAGTGTATTGAGTGGATTATTTGAAACCACCGATCAATACAAGTATACGTGTCCCGAAATTGCTATACGATTAAAGAAAGAAATTATAAAACCTGGCGACCTGAAGAAAGAAACCTTTGCTGCTAAGGCGAATGAGAAAACCGAAAAACTGCAGGAAAGTGAAAAAAAGAATAAGGTTAGTGTTGCTAAAGATCAGCTGAAAACTACTGCAAACATTCATATCAACCAACCGGATATAGCAATAGTAAATACTGATGTTCAAAAACAAATTTATAATCCAACCGCAAAAGTAATTGAGCCTGCCGAAAAGTACACGCTTGATTTAATAAAGCGAACTTTTGAAGAAAGCCCTGTAATTGAAGTGGATGTTGATAGTTTACAACTCATTTTATACGATAATGGAGAAGTGGACAACGACACCATTGCTTTATTTCATAACAGAAAATTACTCGCCAGCAATCAGCGGTTAAGTACGCAGCCCATTAATTTTACCATAGCCATTGATACTACTATTCATGAAATAAGTATGTTAGCTGAAAACCTGGGGTCTATACCACCCAATACAGCATTATGTATTATTATGGCGGGTGATAAAAGATATGAATTGCTGCTAACCAGTAATTACATAAAAAACGGAACCATCCGTTTTAGAAAAAGAACACCTTCAGAAGTTAAAACCTCGATTGAATACTATAAATAACCAGGCAATTTTTAAACCGAAGAGGCTGCCTTTTAATACAGCCTCTTTTTCACAATATACAAACCAACTAAAACTTATCCCCAAAATAGCTTAGTTGTAACCTCATCTCCGCCAATGGCTGTGGCTGCAAAATTGTTACTAATAATCTTTGATATTTATATCTAACAATAAAAATCAGGTATGTTTTGTTGACGGTTAATTTTTATTAGCCAAAGCTTTTTTTACATAATTGTACACACGTTTTTCATCTTCGGTTTTTGGTTTTGCTATTACCAGGTATTGCTGGTAATATTTTTTTGCTAAAACAGGATCTTTTAAATGCAACTCATAAATACGACCTTTATTGTAAAGGGCCAGGGGTTCTTTAAAAAGGTAGAAAACAGTATCATAAGCTTTAATACAATTATTAAAATCAGCTAACTCTTCGTAATTATCAGCAAGAGCAAAATAATATAGTTTAATATTTTTTGACATCCCCAGGTCAAGATCAGCTCTTAATAGTTGTATGCTTGCTTTATAGTCGTTTAATTTATACCTGGCTAAAGCCGCATAATATAACAACGCTTCAGACTCTACACCTTGTTGTAATAAAGTATCACAAACCTTAAAAGCAGCGTCATAATTACGAATGCTGTAGTTGGCAATTGATAGATTGGTAGATGTTTTTGGATCAATTTCGTTAATGGTTAACCATTGCTGCGTTAGGCCCGCAGCATCACCCATCCTTTTTTGAGCCATATATGATTTTATTAAAAGCCGGGTAAGATCAGAGTTTAATACATCATTTTTTAGAAAAGCTGTACTTATACTATCAGCTTTAATGTACTGCATGTCTTCAATCAGTTTATCAACAAAAGCCACTGTTATAATTTCATTACCAGGCTGCATGTGGTATGCAATCTTATAATATTGTAAAGCAGAGTCGGGTGCGCTTAAATTCAAATAAGCATCTGCAGTTAATTTATAAATCATTGGCTCATTAGGTTTAAGCCTAACGAGCCTTTTGTAATAAAAAAGCTGGTTATCAAATTTCTTAAACCGGTTACTTATTAAAGCCATGTACCGGTTTGCTGAAAAATTAAGTGAGTCTAATAATAATGTTTTTGAATAAAATTGTTCGGCATCAGTATAATGCCTGGTCATAAAATATGCGTAACCAAGTGCATTAAGAGGAAATACATCATTAAATGCTTCGGCATTTTTACTATTTAAATAATGAATGGTTTCCGCATAATCCTCGTTTTGAAGAAATTGAGACAATACTTCTTTGTCAATCGTATTGTCCTGCATTTGGGCAGCTAAATTTGAGGAAAGGAGTTTTAAAGCAAACTGCAGCAGCAAAAAGCAAATTCTTAAACGCATACTATAAAGTTTATCTGTTAAATTACAATATTAATAGATGATATATAAAGGGTGCATTTTAAATAGTGCTTTTTTGGGTTACGGGCAATAGTCCTTTTATGAAGCTTCTGTTGTGTCACTCCCTTGTACTGTATCTTTTCTTAGCAGCTTTTCTTATGCACTTTTTATTCATCAATCGTTTTAGCAATGTCACAATTCCCAGCAGGTATTTAATAATTAAGAGTCTAGCGTGTAATTACCCCTATAATTTCGTTTTACAAATTGATTGGCAGGTTCAAAATTGGTGATGCGCTGCTTTTCTCCATCCCACAATAATTGTTTTCTGCCGGGATAGGATACTTCGCCTTTACCATTACGTTCCTGGTAATTATAACTTTTTACCGCAAGGTTCCCCATCAATACCGTTTCGGTAAGCGGGCCGCTCTTATCAAACGATGAACTGGTATATGCCCCGTAACCTTGCTTACATGCTTTAACCCATTGGGTTTGATGCCCTGCGGTACCGCCTTCAACAAAAGGATATTTTGATGGCGGCAGGTTAACTTCTTTCATTAAACGGGTAGGTAGCAAAGTAGGATCACCTCCATATAAACCACCCATTAATTTTCCCTTTGAACCTTCAAAAAGAATTCCCCCATCCCAATCTCCCATCGTCTCATCGGGAAGCAGTTCATCAGGGCGGCGAGGCTTAATGCCCCCATCATACCAAACAAGTTCTACCGGAGGCATGGCACCTCTAGCCGGAAACTTGATATAAGTAACAGATGATGGTGGATAACTATCCGTATATACTTCTTCTTTAAAAAACCCACTGTAAACCGATCCCACACTGCAATGAACCGAAACCGGGTATCCAAGCTTTAAGGCTCTGTAAGGCACATCTATAAAATGACATCCCATATCACCAAGCGAACCCGTTCCAAAGTCGGTCCAACCACGCCACGTAGCCGGTACATAAGTAGGATTAAAATTGCGATAGGGTGCTGTTCCTAACCAAAGGTCCCAATCCAACTCCCTGGGCACTTCAAATTTGCCTGTTGGTGTAGGAATTCCCTGGGGCCAAACAGGCCTGTTGGTCCAAACATGCACGGTTTGCACATCGCCTAAAACCCCATCCTGTATCCAGGTTTCAATTTTTCGGGTAGCATCGCCACTACTACCCTGGTTACCCATTTGCGTTACCACTTTATATTTTTCTGCTGCTTTCGTCAAAATTCTAGCCTCGTAAATATCGTGGGTCAAAGGCTTTTCGCAATAAACATGCTTACCTCTTTTCATTGCTTCTAAAGCCATTGGTGCATGCATATGGTCAGGTGTGGTAATCATCACCGCATCAATATGTTTATCTTCCTTATCAAGCATGGTTCGGTAATCTTTATAGTAAGGTGCTTTGGGCCACATACTCCTTGCTTTTACGGCCATCCTGTCATCAACATCGCATAGGGCTACAATATTTTCTGCGCCCTTATTCCAGGCAAACGGCAGGTTTACTTCCGCTTTTCCTCCCGCTCCAATGCCGGCAATATTTAGTCTATCACTTGGAGCAGTGTATCCCCTACCTAAAACATGGCGGGGAACAATGTAAAATGAAGCAGCCCCGAGAGCAGCATTTCTTATAAATTTCCGCCTGTCGTAACTCATATGAGTAGTTTAAAATCGTTAGAAATTTGTATTAATAAATTTAATCTTTTTATTAGTTGATATAAGTAAAAGAATAGATCGAGCAGTTATTTATTAATTTCTCAAACTAATAATGTGTAAAATTTGGTAACCGGTATTTTAATCATTCCTATTCTTTTCTTGCAGCCTGACCGACCTTTGGCGGTTCGCACTCTTGTACTTTTATAACATTACTTGGCAACTAAAGTGTGGCAGTAATTTCCGGTTTGGCGTTTACTATTTTATCCTGCGATCCATCCAGGCATCTTTTTATTTACCACTTGGCTTATTTATATTCTTTCTTTACATTTCAGTTGCTATGCTGTTAATCTTAACGGCAACGGTTTTTTTGTTGATGGACGCAATTCAGTACAAGAGTGCGACGCAACAAAAGCTAAATAGAATACGAATGTCAGGTACATAAAATAACTTATCGACGGTTACTAATATCAAACTGGCTTTTAAATAAAAAGTAAAATTTGATAGCATCACAAATATTATAAAGTATTAATTTAGGCCGCAGATTATAAATTAATTTACCAGTTACATTATAAACCGATATGCCTGTTGTAGCCATTCTTGTTTTTTTTCTAATTCGATATTTGAAAAAAGCAATCAAATTATTTACGCCGGATCCTGTTTTGGAAAAAACGCTTTGGCATGCTCAAATTATTGTGGCGGCCTTAATTATTTTAAATATTGTATTCTCAGGTAATAAAGGTTTTTTATTTTTTTGGTATTTTATTTTGACGGGTATTTTAATACTAATTTTTAAAAATTCAATATTTTCTCCAGCCCGCAAACTGGTGGTAGGTGTAGTTCCCCTGAGTATTTTATTATTAGCAGATGATTTATTGGAAATAATTTATCCCGCTTTTTATAACAAAATTGAAAACTATGTAAACCTGGCAATCGCCATTGCTATAACCTGGTTTATTAGCATGTTGATCGCCAGCAATAAAGAAGTAAAGGCTCTTGAACTGGAACGTAAAAAAAGGTTGGAAGAAGAAGAAAAAAATAAATTTGTAGAAGCTCAAAAAATAGAATTGGAAAAACAGGTATTGGAAAGAACCCTGGAACTCACCCAACAAAAAGAATCGCTTGAGCTTGCATTGGAAGAATTACACACAACCCAAAAACAATTAATCCAATCTGAAAAAATGGCTTCGCTAGGAGAACTTACAGCCGGTATTGCCCATGAAATTCAGAACCCGCTCAATTTTGTAAATAATTTTTCGGAGGTGAGCATGGAATTGATTGGCGAAATGGAAATAGAATTAAAAGAAGGCAATACCGAAATGGTTAACAGTATTGCCAAAGACATAGAAAACAACCTGAAAAAAATATTACATCATGGTAAACGTGCTGATGGTATTGTTAAAGGAATGTTGCATCACTCGCGGGCCAGCACCGGCAATAAAGAACCAACCGATATTAATGCTTTAGCCGACGAGTACCTACGGTTAAGTTACCATGGGCTGAGAGCCAAAAATAAGAATTTTAACGCAACCATGAAATGCACGTTTGATGAAAATATAGGTTTGGTTAATGTTATTCCACAGGATATAGGACGGGTTTTACTAAACCTTTTTACCAATGCTTTTTATTCGGTTTCGGCTAAGAAGGATCTGATGACTAAAACCAATATGGCTTTTGACCCAACCGTTTCTATAACTACAAAGTTTGAAAAACGAATCACCCCAGATGAAAAGGATAAAGTAATTATTGTGGTAAAAGATAATGGATTGGGTATTTCGGATGAGATTATTGAAAAAATTTACCAGCCATTTTTTACTACAAAACCTTCAGGAGAAGGAACGGGATTGGGCTTATCGTTGAGTTATGAAATTATAAACACCGGTCATAGCGGACAATTATTAGTAAAATCGAAAGAAGGGGATTATGCAGAATTTATAATTGAATTACCGGTATAAAGTAAGATGGCTGATGAGTACAGGTGAAACAAAGATGTTATAAAAATGTAGCTTCAGTTTTAAATTTTGTAGTTTGAAATAACTTAGTGCAACGGATTTAAGTAACTGAAATTTAAAAACACTTTGAAATGTTAACCTACTAATTGGCTATAAGATCAATAATACCAAAACCAACCATACTATGAATATTTTAGTAGTTGACGATGAACAGGATATGCAAGCACTGTTTGAACAGCGGTTTAGAAAAGAGGTGAAAGAAAACAGGGTTAAATTTGCGTTTGCACTTTCGGGTGAGGAAGCGTTGACCTATTTAAAAACTCATGATCACGAAGCCGTTTTAATATTATCCGATATTAATATGCCCGGTATGAGCGGATTGGAATTGTTGAAATTTATTAAGAAAGAGTATAGCACCCCTCCACCGGTTGTTATGATGATTACCGCTTATGGCGATGCCGAAAATTACAACCAGGCAATGCAGCTTGGTGCAGATGATTTTCTTACAAAACCTATTGATTTTATTCAATTAAAGGAGAAACTGAAAATCTAATATGATGGCAAAAATTTTAGTGGCAGATGATGAAATTGATCTTGAAATGTTGATCAAGCAAAAATTTCGTCGCCAGATAAGGGAGAATAAATATGAGTTTGTTTTTGCTTTAAACGGAAATGAAGCACTTGAAAAATTAAAGGAACACCCCGATGTTGCTTTGGTACTAAGCGACATTAATATGCCTGAATTAGATGGCCTGAATTTATTGGCCAAATTAGCTGTGTCAAATCCACTTATTAAAACTGTAATAGTTTCGGCTTATGGCGATATGGAAAATATAAGAACAGCCATGAACCGGGGCGCTTTTGATTTTGTAGTTAAACCGGTAAACTTTGAAGACCTGGAACTAACGATTGAAAAAACCCTCAAGCATGTTTACCAGCTAAAAGAAACAATTAAAGCTATAAAGGAAAACAATATACTTAGAATGTATGTTGATGAGAATGTTTTAAACTTTATGAATGGGCAGGAGTTTGAAACCAGCTTACTAAAAAATGAAACGATAACCGCAACCATTGCTTTTATTGATATCTGCAATTTTACCGGCTTAGCCGAAAACCAGCCTGCTGATAAAGTAGTAAAGCTTTTGAACGAGTATTTTGATGTAATGGCTAAATGCGTGATTAATAACGGCGGTATAATTGATAAATTTATAGGTGATGCTATTATGGCTGTTTTTAAAGGTGAATTTCACCTGGATAAAGCAATAGATGCCAGCCTGATGGTTCGAAAAAGCATTGATGAATTTTTAAACCAAACTACTGAAAAGGAGTTTTTACCGAAAGTTGCTATTGGAATTAACACCGGAGAAGTGATATCGGGAAATATAGGATCAGCCAATTTAAAAAGGCTTGATTATACGGTTATTGGAGACGTAGTTAACACAGCGCAGCGATTGCAGTCACTAGCCAAAGAAGGCCAGATTATGATTAATGAAACCGCTTATGAATTGGTAAAGGAATCGTTTAATTGTAAAAAGGTGGGCAATGTAATTTTAAAAAATAAAACCAATTACACAACAGTATATGAAGTTTTAAATTAGAGTTTGCCTGGATCAATGCATGTCAAGGTTAGACTTTATTAAAAAACTTACGGTGTACTATCTGGTTATTGAAATCTGCGTTTAAACTGACCTTTTAAAAGCCTTAGGATAAAAAAACAATGATTTTTTAATTTTACCTGAAGTTATTAATACCCAAAAAACTACGAAACCTTTAGCACATTAAAAATATTAGTAACCGTTCGCCTGTATTGATTATTGGAGTTGTATTGTATTTGCAATTCAATTTTATTACTCAGGGCTTTTAGTGCAAGATCACGGCCAATATTGTGCATCCAGACAAAAATGCGACCCTTTATTGGTGTATTATTTAATAACTCTTTAAAAATAGTTATGAATGATAATTCTAAAACTTCGCAGGCAATAGTATCATCTTTTACAAGTTTAAAAATAACTCCATATAAAGGCGCAGCATACTTATCGTACAAACATGAAAATGCTTCAGTAGAGTTGCGCTTGAAAAATTTAAGTAATTCTTCGTCACTTATGAGGGAGTAATCAGTCTGCATAACTAAAATAGTTAAAGCGTTAAAAAATATTAAACACTATTGCAAGAGTTGCGCCGATTTTGTTGTAAAGAATTTTATACAGATATATTAATAAATAGTAAACAATGCAGCATAAACAATGACTTTTTTTCCTGTTCCTTAGTGTTCAAAATGCTTTCGTGTTGGTTTTAGGGTAACATTATCCCCATTAAAAATCTATTCAAAAACATTCATACTTGGTGAACCCGCCAAACAATCCTATACTGCTTAATTAATTTTATGCACGATATTCGCACACATAAACAACCGTTAAAAATCGGCTTTCATTCATGATTACTCCAACTACCATACAACAAATTACCAGTAGAATTGACATTGTTGAAATTGTGGGAGAATTTGTAAAATTGAAGAAACGTGGCGCCAATTATCTAGGCAACTGCCCTTTCCACAACGAAAAAACACCCAGTTTTACCGTATCGCCCAGTAAAGAAATTTATAAGTGTTTTGGTTGCGGCAAAAGCGGCAATACCATAGGTTTTTTAATGGAACACGAAAAGTATAGTTATGTTGAGGCATTAAAATGGCTTGCAGCACGGTATAATGTAGAGGTTGAGGAGACGGAAGTAAGCCCGGAAATAAAATTACAACAACAGGTTGCCGATAGTCTTTTTATCATTAATAATTTTGGTCAGAAGCATTTTACCCACAATTTATTTGAAAAAGAAGAGGGAAAAGATGTTGCATTAAGTTACCTGAAGCAAAGAGGTTTCAGGGAAGAAATCATTCACAAATTTCAATTAGGTTACAACCTTGAGCAAAGAGACGACTTTACCAAAGCTGCGCTAAAAAACCAGTTTAACACCGAATTGCTACAAAAAAGTGGTTTGGTAACAATAAGGAATGAAGTACCGATAGATAATTACCGCGGCCGCATCATTTTTCCCGTACACAACAATACGGGCAAAATAATAGGTTTTGGAGCCCGGGTTATTAAAACAACAGATAAGGCACCCAAATACATCAACACGCCCGAAAACGAACTTTATGTAAAAAGTAAAATTCTATACGGAACTTATTTTGCGCGGCAGGCAATTGATAAATTAGATGAATGTTTGTTGGTAGAAGGTTATACCGATGTAGTAAGCTTACACCAGGCAGGTATAGAAAACGTTGTTGCAAGCGGAGGTACTTCGCTCACTATCGACCAGTTGCGTTTAATAAGGAAGTACACCAACAACCTTATCATTATTTACGATGGTGATAGTGCAGGTGTAAAAGCTGCTTTACGTGGGCTCGATATGGCCCTGGAAGAAGGATTAAATGTTCAACTCGTTCTCATTCCCGATAACGAAGACCCGGATAGTTATGTAAATAAAGTAGGCACATCAGCCTTCAGGCAGTTTATTGAAGCCAATAAAAAAGATTTTATTGTGTTTCAGATGGAAGTTATGCTGAAAGATGCCGGGGATGATACTAACAAAAAAGCCGCCGTAGTTAATCAGGTAGCCGAAACTCTGAGTAAAATTAATAAGGCTGAGGATTTTACCAAACAGCAGGATTACATCAGGCGTTGTTCGTCGTATTTACGGATAGATGAAGCCGGGTTAACCAACCTGGTAAACAAGTTTAAGCGCGAAAAAATTGAGAAAGAAGATCGCAAACAGGTTTGGGACGACCCGGCTAAGGCTGTAAGCACATCAAACGAACATACAGAAGAACTTACCAACCTATTACACCAGGATGAATTACAGGAGCGAAACCTTATAAGGGTGTTATTGGAATTTGGTTTACAATCGTGGGATGATGAAAAAACCATGGCAGAATACATATTTGAGGAACTAGACAATTTTCATCTTGAAAACCCTGAGTTGGAACATGTAATGGAAGTGTACCGCGAGCAATACTATGCAGGCCTACAACCAACCAATAAAAGTTTATTATACCACCTGGATGAAGCCGTAAGAAAAATTGTAACAAATATTGATATCCAGCCTTATGAATTGAGCAGCAATTGGGAAAAAAAGATAGAGGGATTAAAAGTTTCCAATCCAAATCTTAGCCACCAGGATGTTTTAATGAGTACCCATTATTATAAGCTCAGGAAAATAAAAAAGATGTTTGATGAAAATCAGCGCGATATGGAGCAAGCTAAGGATTTTGACACCCAGATGGAGCTAATAAAAATACACAAGCAACTTAAGGAAGAAGAGCAAAAAATAACCAGCCTTTTAGGAACTGTAATTTTGAAATAGTCGGTAGATTTTTTTTAACTATAAATATTTTCCTTTCATTTTTGTAGCCTAACCGACTGCTGGCGGTTCAATCACTTCAACTATACCTTTTTATTCTGCTTTTTTAACCTTCTCTAAAAATATAAATTAAAAAGAATCAAAAAGTGCATCCAATTTTAACTGGATGCACTTTTTAAAAAAATAATTTTTCCTACTTTTCCGATGGACTTTTTTTACCGGCAAGCAACTTTTCAACGGTTGCTTCTAATCTCCGGGTCCGGGTGTCTTCTCTTTTTGCACCTTCAATCCAGGTTACATACTCATTTTGGTGTGTAACTGAAAGTTTCTGAAAAAAATCTTTCGCCTTTATATGGCGGGTAAAAATTTTCTCCAAAATAGCAGGAGGTACAGTAAGTTTTTTGTCAAACTCTTCCTCTACCAGTTCAACCGGGGTTTCATCAGCAGATTCACAGGTTTGAACCTGTTCCATTTTCTTAAACCGTAATGCACTCCATACATGATCAAGGGCAACCTGGTCAATGGTTTCAAACGCATTTTGCGTTAACATCTTCCAGCTACAATCCCTGTTAAGATCGCTTGAAATTTTACTAGTGGCTTTTGGGTAAGCAACCCATAACTTGCCATCAGAATGCAACGCCGGAATAACGTCCCGTAGAATTCCATTCAACTGGTTCAGGTTAATCGCAAACACTAAAGCAAAATCAATCTTCTTAACTTTTAGTAACGGAGTTACATTTTTAGAGTAAGATAATTTAATAAACTGTTTCTCAATTGATGAGGGTAATCCCTGGATTAACAGGTTTCTTTCATCGTTTAATTCTAACTTTTCAAACAAACTTTGATGCGACATGCCTCAAAAAGATTTAAGGGTTATCGAAAATATAAGGAACGCAAAGGTAGAAAATTTAAGGTCTAATTAAGCAAAAAAGTTAAACTAAATTAACTTTAGCTAAACTTTTTTAAAAAAAATTGAAATTTTAATAATTTATTTACCCATTGGCTTGTAATATTTAAGTGCTTCGGGCATTTGTTCCTGCAACCTGGCAATCCTGTTTCCTTCTGCAGGGTGGGTGCTTAAAAACTCCGGTGGCTTGTTTCCGTTACTGCTTGCTTCCATTCTCTGCCATAAAGGAATGGCTTCTCTTGGGTTATAACCTGCAAGTGCAGCATAAATTAAACCCAATTTATCTGCTTCATATTCCTGATTGCGACTGTGTGGTAAGGTTACACCTACGGCCGACCCAATGCCATAAGCCTGCATAAATAATGCTTGTGTTTGTTGTGGCTTGCTTGATAGTGCAATGGACAATGCAGCTCCGCCCAGTTGTTGTAATAATCCCTCACTCATGCGTTCATTACCATGCCGGGCCACAGCATGTGCCACCTCGTGACCAACTACCACTGCCAAAGCTGCTTCGTTTTGAGCTATGGGTAATAAACCTGAATACACTACAATTTTACCACCGGGCATACACCAGGCGTTTACCTGGTCGCTTGCTACCAGATTATATTCCCATTTGTAACCTTCTAACTCGCTACCCAGGCCTTTGCTTTTATAATAAGATGTTACTGCTGAAGCTATCCGGCTTCCTACTCTTTTCACCATTTCAGCATCTTTGCTTTGGCCAGAACTTACCACCTTATTTTCCGATAGGAATTGCCTGTATTGGGTTTGGGCCATATTCTGAACTTCTGCTTCCGAAACCAGGGATAACTGGTTACGACCGGTAATGGCGTTGCGGGTACAGGCTACCACCAACATCATTACTGCTATGCTCATTAAAGTCAACTTAATTTTCATGGTTATTATTTTTCATCATAAAAGCAAGAATGATACCAAATGAAAATAAGAGATTTAAGTGGTTACAAATGAGTAGGTTACAATGGCACGAGTAAAAATTAAAAAGTAAAAAGTAAAAAATTATACAATTTGTTTTTTAAAAAGAAATTTGGAGATGAGCATTGAATCTATGAGCTACAGCCGTTGCGTCGCACACTTGTGCAGTAGCTTTTAATTCATCTATAAAATTTGGGATTAAATGCAATGAAGACTGTGATGCGAATTGGAATATAATGATGCAGGGCAAATCTAAAGTACAAGAGTGCGACGCAACGGCCGCTAAATAGTATTTGTGATGCCTGGTTCAAAAAAAAATAATAAAATTTACGCAATTATATAAAAACACTGTTTAATCTTCCTGCTTTTTCTTATTTTTTTTTCGGTCGCGGTGCCTGAGAATAGGCACTTTATTTTCGGTTCCATTAAATATGCGGTTAATATTTTTTTGGTGGGTTAAAATAACCATTAACGCTACGGCTACTGCAAAAACACGGTAAAGCGTTTCCTGCTCGTTAAAAATAAATAATATAAAAACGGCGAAGGCTACACTGGCAAGTATAGAAGAAAGCGAAACAAAACGTGTTAGATACAACACCAATAAAAACACGCCTACACAACATACTGCAACCAGCGGTTGAATGGCGATTACCATTCCGAATAATGTAGCTACACCTTTACCTCCTTTAAAATCGGCAAAGATGGGGAAGATGTGCCCCAGCACCGCTGCCAGGCCTAACCCAATCATAAAATTTGTACGGGCCCATTCGTCCTGGAGGTAAGTAGGCATTAATAAATATAATGAAGTGGCAAAAACGCCTTTTAATATATCCACCACCATTACAAAAGTGCCCCATCGCGAGCCTAAAACCCGGTAAGTGTTGGTGGCCCCTGCATTTCCACTTCCATAATCCCTGATATCTACACCAAAAAAATAACGGCTTACCCATACCGAAGTTGGAATAGATCCAAAAACATAAGCGAGCAATATGAGTAAAACTTCATTCATTAAGGCAATAGTAATTTGTTGGATTGATAAAGCTAAGCCTATACCTTCATTTAAAAAACCAGAATGTAATTTTTTTAACTTGTATGTCTAAACAAAATGGCAATCCACTTATCCCGTTCAACTGTTTTAATATGATTGATATTGTGTTGGCTGCATGCTATTAAAATATCCTGTTCATCTTGTTTTAACAATCCACTCATTAACAATTGTGCCCCGGGCTTTAAACCATTAATCAAATTTTCCATGTTATCCAGTATAACATTTTTATTGATGTTAGCCAGAATTATATCAAAAGTTGTTGAGGGAGCAAAAGCAGATGCTTTTTCAATTGTTACTGCTGAACAATTATTTCGCTCAATATTTTCATTCGCATTTTCAATACTAAAATCATCGTTATCGATTGCCCAAATTTTTGAACCACCCAGTTTCTCCGCCATTATTGCAAGAATACCCGTGCCGGTTCCAAAATCGGCTACCGATTTATTTTTAAAATCCATGTGGCTCATCTCCTGTATCATCATATAAGTAGTGGCATGATGGCCGGTTCCAAAACTCATTTTGGGTGTAATGACTACTTCGTGCTGAACGTTTTTATTTTCCGAATGAAAATCGGCCCTGATGTAACAGAAATCTCCGATAGTAATAGGTTCGAAATTACTTTCCCATAAAGCATTCCAGTTTTGCATTTGCATTACCGATGTGGAATAAATCAGGCTCCTGCCGTCTAATAAATTCTGCATTTCCTTTTCATTATAATATTCTTCAGAAATGTAAGCGTGAAGCGCAGTTTCCGTTTCTTCAAATCCTTCAAAACCAATTTGCGACAGGGTGGCGATTAATAAATCCTTTTCAGGCTGCTCTGCTACCTGTACCAATAAATGTATATGACTGTTCATGAATAAAATTGAAATAAAATAATGAAACCTGTATATAACAAAAAATGACCTGTTTGCACAGGTCATTCATTACATTATTATAAATTATCGTTGGTTGTATCCACCAGATGGACGGCTGTTTTGACCACCACCTTCATTTGGATTAAATTCAGGCTTAGGCATTAAAACCTTGCGGCTTAATTTAAACTTTCCGGTTTTTGGATCCAGACCGATCAATTTAACTTTAACTACATCACCTTCTTTTAAAACACCTTCCATACTCTCCAAACGCTTCCAGCTAATTTCACTAATGTGTAATAACCCTTGTTTGCCTGGCATAAATTCAACGAAAGCACCAAATTCTTTAATTCCTTTTACGGTTGCTTCATAAACATCTCCCACTTCAGGCATTGCTACAATACCCTTTATCCAGGCTACTGCTTTATCCAAACCTTCTTTTTGTGCAGAGAATATGCTAACCTCTCCTACACTACCTACTTCTTCAAGATTAATGGTAGTTCCGGTTTCACGTTGAATTTCCTGGATAACCTTACCACCGGGCCCGATGATCGCACCAATAAATTCTTTATCAACAAATAATTTGTGCATTCTTGGAGCATGTGGCTTCACCTCTTCGCGGGCAGCAGGCATACACTCATACATTGCATCCAGAATATGTAACCGACCTTGTTTAGCCTGGTTTAAAGCTTCACGCATTACATCCATACTAAGTCCGTCTACTTTTATATCCATTTGCACACCACAAATACCATCGCGTGTACCGGTAACTTTAAAGTCCATATCACCCAGGTGATCTTCATCGCCCAGTATGTCTGTTAAAATAGCATATTTACCATCTTCGCGGGTAACTAGGCCCATTGCAACACCACTTACGTGCTTTGCAAAGGGGACACCTGCATCCATTAATGCTAATGAACCTGCGCAAACCGTAGCCATAGAAGAAGAACCATTACTTTCTAAAATATCACTAACAATCCGTACGGTGTAGGCGTAATCTTTTCCAGGCATCATTTGCCTTAAACTCCTCATTGCCAGGTTACCATGTCCCACTTCTCTTCTACCAACACCACGCATCATTTTTACCTCACCAGTTGAGAATGGAGGAAAATTATAGTGTAGTATAAATTTAGAGTAATCAGATTTGGCTGCACTTTCAATAAGCAATTCATCTAATGGAGTACCAAAAGTTACTGTGGTAAGTGATTGAGTTTCGCCACGGGTAAATAAAGCCGAACCGTGCGGTGTAGGTAATGGATCAACTTCCATTGCAAGTTGACGAACATCGGCTAAGCCGCGACCGTCTAACCTTATGCGGTCATCCAACATCATGTTACGCACCTCTTCCCACTGCAAATCAGCATAATATTTTTTCGCTAATTTCTTTTCGCTGTCGGTTACACCTTCGCCTAACATTGCGATGATTTCTTCCTTTATTTTAGAGAAAGCTGCACTGCGATCGCCTTTGGAGACGCCGCTTTTTGCAACCTGGCGAACTTTATCTTTTGCAAACTCGTAAACCTTGGTTTTGATTTCCTCGTTCTGCTCAGGTTTTTTATAATCTCTTTTAGTTGTTACACCTTTCTTTTCTCTAAGTTCCTGTTGTGCTTTAATGTGCAAACGAATAGCATCGTGTGCTACTTGTAAAGCTTCCACTAAATCTTCTTCTGAACATTCCTTTGCTTCACCTTCTACCATCATCAGATTCTTTTCGGTAGCAGCAATCATAAATTCATAATCAGCTTCGGCTAACTGGCTACGGGTTGGGTTAATAACCAACTCGCCATTAACTTTTGCAATACGCACTTCACTCAGCATTTCTTTAATGGGGATATCAGAAACAGCTAAAGCAGCAGATGCTGCCAAACAAGCTAATGAATCGGGAAGCACTTCAGCATCGCTGGAAACAAGCGAAATAAGTACCTGAACATCACAAACGTAATCTTCAGGAAATAAAGGACGCAATGCCCTGTCGATTAAACGACTGGTTAATATTTCGTAATCGTTTAAACGAGCTTCTCTTTTAAAGAATGAACCCGGAATACGACCTGCTGAAGCAAATTTCTCCTGGTAGTCAACAGAGAGAGGGAAGAAATCCTGGCCTTCTCTTGGTTCCTGGTTGGCTACAACGGTAGCTAATAAAATGCAATTGCCTTGGCGGACAGTTACGGCACCATCGGCTTGACGGGCTAATTTTCCGGTTTCGATAGAAACCTCGCGGCCGCCACCTAAATCGAATGATACACTAATGGGTTGAGACAACATAAAGTTATGTTTGAATTACGGAAGCAAAAGTACAAGGAGGGAAAAATGGCACTTCAGCTCCGATTAAAAATTAAATTTCACTTGAAATCAGGCACTGATACAAAACAACTATTCCCAACCGTCGTTAAGTGAACAGTTGGGAATAGTAAATATCCTGGTTGAAAGAATTACTTTCTTAAACCCAGCTTTTCGATTAATCCGCGGTAACCTTGCAGATTGTGCTTTTGCAAGTATAATAATAAGCTTTTACGCTTACCAACCGACTTCATTAAGCCACGTTGAGTTGAGAAATCCTTTTTATTAGTTTTTAAATGACCTGAAATCTGACTGATACGCTCTGTTAATAAGGCAATCTGTCCTTCAATTGAACCAGTGTTAGTAGCACTGCCACCAAATTCTGCAAATACGTTTGCTTTTTTTTCTTTTGTTAAATACGACATCTTTGATTTTTTAAATAGACACCAAGAATTACATCTCTTTTTTATCGGCTGCAAAAGTAGGATAATAATATAAAATTGCCGAAAATAATAGCAATATTTTATAAGAATAATAATTTTTGAGAAGAATGAACCATCCAATTGCCAAATATTCCCAATGGAATTAGGTGGAATACTAAATTTCCTACAGTTGAAAAGCATCCATTTTTATTAAGGGATAAGCGTTTATTATTTAGACTTAAGTTGAATGCTTCACTTCGGTACAAGTGAGTGACACAACGATGTTGATTTAGAAACCACTGCCGGTTACCAAATAATCTCAATTCT
>JBBSJX010000017.1:0-19722 GCA_038256825.1 Chitinophagales bacterium | reverse complement strand
TTTTTCGTTCAGTCCGGGTGCTATTGTAGTTTATATTATATTCTGGTTAGTGCTACCTGAGGCAAAGAGTGCAGCAGATAAATTGGAAATGAAAGGTGAAAAGGTGGACCTGAACAATATTAAAACCACCATTCAGGGCGACCTGGAAGGATTTAAAGATCGCGCTACCGCCTTTGGCAACGAAATAAAAGAAAGAGCACAGGTGGTGGGTGAAAACATTAGCAGTGCAGGTAAAAGAGTGGGCGCAGAAGCAGCCGCAGTTGGTAAAAAAACCGGTAGTGGTGTTGGACATGTGCTGGGGGTGTTAATTAAGATTTTTGCCTATTTTATTTTAGGTAGCATATTATTTAGCCTTGTTGCAGGACTATTTACTATTGGGGTAGTTTTAACCGGTTTGTTACCTGCTTACTCTTATGTACTCGACAAAGGTTTTCAAACACTTTTAGCCTGGGGGTCGCTTATATTCTTTATCTGGGTGCCGGTTATTGCAATTGTTACCTGGATTATAAGGAGAATTACAAGTAAAAAAGGAAACAGTGGCATTATTCGCCTGACCTTTTTATCGCTATGGATCTTAGGTATTATTTGTTTTGTAAATCTTTTAGTTTCGGTTGGCAGCGACTTCAGGTACCGCAACCGCCCTGTTGAAAAAACTGCTGCCCTCTCAAATCCTTCAGTGGATAAGCTGGAAATAAAATCTGCATCAATGGGCCGTTATTACGACCGCAACTGGTTACGTTTTGAACCCTTTAATATGCTGGATGAAGACACGGTATTTGTTAGAAACATAAACATCAGGGTTATTAAAGCTGCAGGTAATGAATTTGAAGTGTACACCGTAAAAATGGCCAATGGTGGTTCACGTGCCGAAGCTGAGAAAACAGCAGCAAAAATTAATTACAACATTATACAAACCGATAGCATACTATCACTCGACAGGGGTATAGCAATTACTCCCGAAGAAAAATTTAGAAACCAACAAGTAATTGTAACCGTAGCGGTTCCCGTGGGTAAACGCATATTTATAAGAAATGATGTGGGTTGGGGAGATAATGTTAGGGTAAACCTGGGTCGTGGAAATAGTTGGGATTGGGAAGATAGCCAGGATACCAAATCTTACTCATGGAGAAATAATATTGAATATGTTATGACGGCAAGTGGTCTTAGCCGCACCGATAAAGTGGAAGATGGTGAAAATGATGATAATGATGAGGAGAGCAATAATAATGTGTTGGAGCAATATCGCAGAAGTCGTGAAGAATTGGAAAGAGATCGCCAGCAAAAGCTTAAGGAACTAGACGACCTGAACAAAGAATTACTAAAGCCGGTTACTCCAATTGACAGCACCCGCTTACGTAAAGACAGCAACGGTTATCGTTATAGCCACCAGACAAACATTAAACCTAAATTAATAACCGATGCAAAAACAGATGACCATGCATTTGGTTCGAGCCTGCAAAGCGTATTTATAATGGCGCGTTCGTTTTAAACTTGGTTGAAGTTGGGGAAAAGGGCTGCGCCGCACCTATTGGGTGGAGCCCTTCCCTCCTTTAAAAAGGTTGATCTTATCCAGATCAACCTTTTTTATTTTTTTGTAGCCGGCATTTGTATTTTATAGAATCATCGTTGCGACGCATTACGTTCAACGGTAAACATAATGGCAACAACCGCTTGTTTAATTAAAACTGGGGTCATCTGCACTGGGCCCGTACGATCCTGGTATGGGTATATTTAATAACCTGAGGTATACACCCAATTGTGCACGGTGATGAATAGTTTGACTAATGGAAAAACGGATCAACTCGTGTCGTGTCATAACCATATAAATCTCTTCGCCATTTTTTAAAGTCCAGTTGGGTAATAATTCATCATCGGATGCATTTTCAAGTGTATCAATTTCACCTTTTAACGATTTTTCAAAAAGCGCAATCAACTCTTCATTATTTTTTATTACCGTTGGTTCATAGGGATTAGCTGCAAAATCCAGTTCAGTAGTATAAAAACCCAAAGATCCCCATCCGGGTAGTTCCGCAATATGAGTAGCCAATTGAATCATTGTCATGCTTTTTTCATGTGGTTGCCAGCTATAATGGTCTTCGGGTACCAGTGCCAGCATTTTGCGGGTGGTTATTGCTTCCTGCTGAATTTCTTTTAATAACAAGGGAATAATTGTCATAAACTTTTGATTTTAATTTTTTGTAAAATATTAAAAACATGCTGATTGAAAAGACATACTGTTGGATGTACCATAAAAAATTACGATCCCCTATTTGTTTTAAAAGCAGAAAAGGTATTAATCAACTACAAAAGAAATTCGTATTATAATATAATGTGTTTAAGCTATTGGTGATCGTTCTGTTTAAAAATGCGGATCACTTTTACAAACCGGCTCATGTAATAGGGATTGAGGGGTGTTATGGTAACACCATCAGCCCTGCCCGATGTAGAATGAATAAAGTAGAGAGCGCCATTTTGATTGGATGTAATAATACCCATATGCCCCACCTCTGGTATGGTACTATCGGTACCGGTGTATAAAATAATATCGCCGGGTAAGGCCTGTTTAAGTTTTATTGGTTTACCCACATTGGTAAAGCCTGCAGAGGTGCGGGGAACTGAAATATCGAAATGACTAAAAACATAAGTGATAAATCCGGAACAATCAAAACCTTCGGCAGGATTTATAGAGCCATATTTATAGGGAATGCCCTGGAGGCTTTTTGCAAATTGAAGTAATTGAGTGGGCGTAGCGGTGCCGGTGTGTATGGTGTCGCCTAAGTTTCCTTTTTCAAAATTGGGCTTAGGGAGCTCACTAGTATCAGTATTTGATGCAGTTGTTATTACAACTTGTTTATTGGCTTCATTTTCCTTCTTAATGGTATAGGGATCGTGTGTAGAACAGCTATTTAAAATGAGGGTAAAGGCCAATACAAATTTTAACATAATTAGGAACTTAAAAAACTATTCCCTCATAAAATAATGATGCTAAAAAAAGTGCCCGGTTATAAACCAGGCACCTCAACATTCAGCAATTTTAAATGGTTATTCTGTGCCTTTTTCCTCAGGAGAAGGACTTTTTATATAATGGTCAGCATTGGGATCAATATAACTTTCGCCTGTAGCTTCTTCTTCCGGAAGCTTTTCCCACTCGGTGCTTTGTTCAGTAATTCCCTCTTTTTTACTTACGATACCCTGGTCAATATGCTCACCAATATGACTGGTATTACTGGGATCAACCGGGGCATCTTTACCACGTGGAATTTCTGAATGATCCTCCTGCCCTGCTGTGGATTTATTGTTAGTTTTTGAATTTTCCATGACAATAATTTAAAATTATAAAAATCATAAGGTTCAAAAATTATCAAAGCATTGAAGTATGTGCACTTATTAATACATCAATTTCCGAAGGGGTTTCTAATACCTCCAATCCAAATTTTTCGGTAAAAAACAGTTCGGTTACTATATCATTATTTTCTTTTTGCTTGGCATAATAATATAAAATATGCGCAGCGTTTACATGCACAGTGGTTCCAATTAAATTTAATTTGATAATTACAGGTTTCATATTTGTTTGTTTAATGGTTAATAACAACAAAATAATCATTCCAACTTAGCCTTTAATTAATAAACAATTAAGGTTCATTTATATAAGTCACGAATTAAAGTTTTCTTAAGCCCCTGTTTTAAGTGTGTGGAGGAGAATAGTTTACATTGCAATTATGAAAAAATATCTTTTAGCATTTTCCTTTGTAGCCCTTGCTACAACTGGCCTGCAGGCCCAAAGTATTACACCACAAGATGCCTCTAAACACATAGGTGAAACCGTTACAGTATGTGGTAAAATTTTTGGCGGCCGATTTTTTGAAAAAAACGACAGAACCTTATTAAATATGGGAGCAGCTTATCCCAATAACAGCCTGACTATATTAATTGATGGGGAAAACCGCAAGAAGTTTACCAACCCTCCTGAAGATTTTTATACCAACAAAGAGGTATGCATTACAGGTGCAATAAGAGATTTTAAGGGTAAACCAGAAATGGAAATCGTTGAAATATCGCAAATTGTTGTAAATGAAGCCGGAGCAAAATAAGGTGAGAAATTAAGGTACGAAAAGCCCTATAAAATATTTTCCTTTGCTTTTAATTTTTACGATTGCCTGGTTGTTGCCCTAAGCCATAAAGTACAAGAGTGCGACGCAACGACAGGTAAAACAAGGGTATGAAGCCGGCTACCCAAACCCCTTACATACCTTTAGGTTTTTGCATCGTATCAAATTGGTTATATTTGATGTATTACAAAACTTAATACGCTCTATAAATTTTGACTTTTAAAGAATTTGCTTTTGATGAAAGGTTGCTTGAAGGAATTGAAGCAACGGGATATGAAAACGCCACACCTGTTCAGGAACAGGTTATACCGCATATAATGGCTGGGAAAGATATTATAGCTTCGGCGCAAACAGGAACGGGTAAAACCGCCGCTTTTTTGCTGCCTCTTATACATAATATTATTAGCTCGCCGCTGGCGCACAACGACCATATTAATGCTTTAATCATCGTTCCTACACGGGAACTGGCTGTGCAGATTGCGCAAAACCTCGAAGGGTTATCTTATTTCACCTCTATAAGTTCTATAGCAGTATATGGTGGCGGCGATGGCGCCTCGTTTAGCCAGGAAAGGCAAGCGTTATCCAAGGGCGCTGATATTGTTATTTGCACACCGGGTCGTATGATTGGCCACCTGGCTATGGGTTACGTAAAGTTTAAGGAACTACAATACCTGGTGCTGGATGAAGCTGACAGAATGCTGGATATGGGCTTTAATGATGACATCATGAAGATCATATCGTATTTGCCTACAAAGCGTCAGAACCTATTATTTTCGGCTACTATGCCGGGTAAAATTCGTGAGCTTGCACGGCGCATTTTACACAACCCGGTAGAAGTAAACATTTCTATTTCGAAACCACCCGATAAAATAAAACAAGAGGCATTTGTTGTGTATGATGCCCAAAAATCCGCACTGGTAAAGCATTTGCTAAAATCGCAGGATTTTCAAAGCGTACTTATATTTTGTTCTAAAAAGAACAATGTAAAAGATCTTAACCGCGATTTAAAAAGAGCCGGATTTTCAATAGAAGAAATTCACTCTGATCTTGAACAAAACATGCGGGAGCAGGTTTTAGCAGCGTTTATCAATGGCAGACTAAAGATTTTGGTGGCAACAGATATATTGTCGCGAGGTATTGATATTGATAATATTGACCTGGTGATTAACTATGATGTGCCTAACGATGGTGAAGATTATGTACACCGTATTGGCCGCACAGCACGGGCCCAATCCGAAGGAACAGCATACACGCTGGTTAATGAAAAAGAACAAGGGAAGTTTTTAGCCATTGAGCAATTATTAGGTTATGCGGTTCCAAAAGTTCAAATACCTGAGCAATTCGGAGCAACTCCCCTTTACAATCCTGGCATAAGAAGAGGTAAACCTTCCTCATCCTATAAAGGCAAAAGAAATTTTAATACACCGAGGAAATAATAACAGCTTATTTTAAGCAAAAGGCGTTGTATACTACAGTGCCTTTTTTATTTAATTAGTGTTCAAATCATTAATTTTTTTATGTACCAGGCAGTTAATAATAATGAGGCTTTTGTTGCGTCGCACACTTGTACTTTTTAAGGTATTTCAGCAACAGATTATAACACATTCTATTGTAATACAAGCAATTATAAGTTTAAAATACAAAAGGAGTTCATTTGTCTGAACTCCTTTTGCATTAATTTAAGAAATAAAAACTATCTGCCCATATAAACCATTAAAATTTGCACGTCGCTTGGGTTTACACCACTAATTCTGCTTGCTTGTCCTAATGTGGTGGGTCTTATTTTTAAAAATTTCTGCCGTGCTTCGTTTGATAGCGATTGAATTTTTTCGTAATTAAATGTATCGGGAATAACCAATTCATCTAACTGACTTAAGCGCTCTACCAGCTCCTTTTCTTTATTTATGTATACGTCGTATTTAATCTGAATTTCAACCTGCTCTAAAATTTCATTTGAGTAACCATTTAAAGTATCATTCAATTTTGGAGAGCAATTCATTAAACCTTCAAGGTTAACATTAGGCCTTAATAATACCTGATTAATTTTTTGTTTCTGACTAATATTTGCAGAATTAATACCGTCCAGGTAAGTGTTAACTTCTTCAGGCTCCAACGAATAATTTTTTAATTTTTCCTTCAATTCATAAACTTTGGTTTTTTTATCCAGCACCTTTTCCATTCTTTCCTGAGAAGCTAAACCAAGTCGATAACTCATTTCCGTTAAACGTATATCTGCATTATCCTGTCTTAATAAAGTCCGGTATTCGGCACGGCTGGTAAACATTCGGTATGGTTCATCCGTTCCTTTGCTAATTAAATCATCAACCAGCACTCCAATGTATGCTTCGCTCCTTTTTAAAATAAAAGGTTCCAATTCACTGGCTTTTTGGTGCGCATTAATTCCAGCCATTAATCCCTGGCAAGCGGCTTCCTCGTAGCCTGTCGTTCCATTAATTTGCCCGGCAAAAAACAAGTTTTGAATTTGCTTAGTTTCCAGCGAATATTTTAATTGAGTGGGTGGAAAAAAATCATATTCAATAGCATAACCCGGCCTAAAAAATTTACACTTTTCAAAACCCGGAACCATTCGCAAAGCTTCCATCTGAACCTGCTCAGGTAACGAAGTGGAGAAGCCATTAACATATATTTCTACTGTATTAAAGCCTTCAGGCTCAACAAATAACTGGTGTCGATCCCTATCCGCAAACCTGTTTATTTTGTCTTCAATGCTTGGGCAATATCTGGGTCCTGTTCCTTCAATTCTTCCCTGGTACATTGGACTGCGATCAAATCCTGTCTTTAACATTTCATGCACAGCAGTATTGGTATAGGTAATATGACAACTTCGCTGCTGGTTAGCATTTATTTTGGGTACATCTAAGTAAGAAAACCCAACTATTTCATCATCTCCCTTCTGCTCTTCCATTTTACTATAATCCAGACTTCTGCCATCTACACGTGGAGGAGTACCCGTTTTTAATCGGTCACTTTCAAAGCCCAGAGATACCAATTGCTCGGTTATACCTGTTGATGCTTTTTCTGCCATCCTTCCACCACCAAATTGCTTTTCGCCTATATGAATAACCCCATTTAAAAAAGTTCCACTAGTAACAACTACAGATTTGGACCTGATGGTGTTACCCATTCCGGTTATTACACCACATGCCTTATTGTTTTCAATAATAATATTGCGCACCATATCCTGGTAAAAATCAACATTAGGTGTTTGCTCGAGCATCTCTCTCCAAGTTGTTGCAAATAACATCCGGTCACTTTGAGCACGTGGGCTCCACATTGCCGGGCCTTTACTTTTATTAAGCATTCTAAATTGTATCAAACTTTTATCTGTTACAATTCCACTGTAACCTCCTAAAGCATCAATTTCTCTAACTATTTGCCCCTTAGCAATTCCACCCATGGCAGGATTGCAGCTCATTTGGGCAATTGTTTGCATATTCATTGTGATTAGCAAAACATTACTTCCCAAATTAGCAGCAGACGCCGCAGCTTCACAACCGGCATGGCCTGCGCCTACCACAATAACATCATATTCCTTAAACATTATAATATCATTTATTTAGCAAAGATAACTTGTATGGAGAGAGGATTGAAAACGAAATGGTTCCACGTGAAACATTATAAGTTTTGATCGCACGCAAAATCCTGAACAACTAATACCTGCTTATTTTTATACTCAACAATGGATACTCCCATTTGCTTAAAATCAGAAGACATTAGATTTTTTCGATGGCCCAAATCAGGAAGTTTTTCATCTATATAAAGTAGTACTAAAGCCATCACAGGGTTTGGTGGTCCAAAACTGATATTTTCTGCAGCACAACCCTTTATGTCATTCTTTTGCATTCTACCCTGAAAAGTGGTGCCATTAGTGGAGGAGTGTGATGGATTAGATTGTTTGCGGGAAAGATCTTTTGCGTGCTCATTACTAATATTTAGAAGTTTAACCGTTGGAACCAATAAAGAAGCAGGTGATGCTTTAAACAAATCCCGCTTTAAACTTTGGGTATATTCAGAAACCAAAGAAGGGTATGTTTTTAAAATGGGATAAACCACACTATCCCAGAAAGTCTTTGGATAAATTCTACTATAATTTGTCCAGTAATACCATTCCTTTTGCTCATTGGAAAAGCTCTCAAAAAGATGAAATTCATTCAATTGTTTACTTATTGCTTCTATTTTGGCAGGTAACGCAGGCATTGGCTTAACCTCAAAAGTGGAAATGCTAAAATCCTGACTATGCCCAATAAATGGTAGTGCCAAAAATAAAAGAAAAAAGAGTTTCACGTGGAACATTAAAGACTATGGTTTAATCTGTTGTTCAAATAAACGTAAATAACAATCCTCTTTTTCCCTCATAAATGTTATTTCACTTTTCTTTTTATCCTTAAAACCACAAAGATGTAACGCACCGTGAAAAATTACTCTTAATAATTCGCTTGATGTACTAACTCCATGCTTGACCGCATTTTCCTTAACCCGTTCTATGCTTATATAAATCTCCCCGTTTATTACTTGATTTCTATCGGCTGATAAATCAAAAGTTATTATATCGGTATAAGTATCGTGATCCAGATATTGTATATTCAGTTCAATTAAATAATTATCAGAACAAAAAACATAATCTAGTTGTGATAAAGTTTTCCCTTCCAGGTTAAATAAATTAATAATAAAAGTCTTTAAAATCCTCTTATGTTTAATATTACCCTTAACATCTGCATAAGAAAAGCTAATATTGGCCATAATAAGTTTTACTTCCAAAATTCGTAACAAATACCCAACATATGCATATACTTTTGCCTTCAACAGCAAGATCAATATGAAGAAGTTATCAGAGATAAAAGTGGGAAGATCAGCAATTATTCATTCATTTAGCATAGATGAAATTTATATAAAACTTATGGAAATGGGCTGTGTTCCAGGTGAAGTTGTAAAGGTGGAACAAATGGCTCCTTTAGGCGACCCAATTTCCATTTCTGTTGCGGGTTATTGTTTAAGTTTACGACTAAATGAGGCGGAAAATATCCTTGTAAACGAAATTATTTGATCTTAATACAAACATATGAAGATTGGGCTTTACTTTGGCTCCTTTAACCCCATACATATAGGCCACCTTATAATCGCCAACTTTATTGCACATAATACAAATGTAAACCAGGTTTGGTTTATAGTATCGCCGCAAAATCCACTGAAAACATCGAAGTCTCTCTTAAACGAATATCACCGGCTATACCTGGTACAATTAGCCATAGAAAATAATCTTAAATTAAAGGTATCGGATGTTGAATTTAAGTTACCCAAACCCTCTTATACAATTGATACACTAACCTATTTAACCGAGAAATACCCTACCTATGAGTTTTTAATTATAGTAGGATCAGACAGCTACCAGAATATCTCCCGGTGGAAAAATGGAATTTTACTACTCAAAAACTTTCAGTTTATTGTTTATAACAGGCCGGGGTTTATAATTGATGTCCAGGATTCAAACGCAACTATATTAGATGCTCCCTTCCTTGATATTTCAGCCACTATGATCAGGGGTTTTATCAAATATAAAAAGTCTGTTCAATACTTACTTCCCGAAAACGTACGCCACGAAATTGAAATAAATAATTATTATAAATAGATGCAGGAATTAATTTGATTTGGAGCCCAACCGGGGAATTACTATTTTTCATCGTTGCGTCGCACTCTTGTACATAAAATCCATTTCTGAACACAAATACCAATATTCAGATTTTATATTTGCTGCTATGAAAAGATACAGTAAAAGTGAGTGACACAACCGGAGCTGAATAACAATAAAATGGTTGATCAACAAATTTTTTTATACAATACCTGTTATTAATACTATAACAGCCAACCTACTAATAAAAATATAATTACGATAAAAGGTGAAGGCAATCTGGAGAATTGCAGAAGTGCAAAGGTTATAAGTAAAGCAATGAGATTTAGCCAATTAAAAGGAACAGAAATAGATATAAAAAGAATGAAGGTGGCTGCCCACATTATACCTACCACCACTGCATTAATTCCTTCCATTGCCCTGAAAACAATAACATGTTTTTTAAGCAAATTCCAGATGGGGTAGAAAAATAAAACCAGCAATAAACTAGGAAGAAAAATTGCTATGGTACCTATAACACAGCCGAGGAATTGAAAACCCGGACCCATATCGCGCAGCACCATTCCACCTACAAAAGCAGCAATGGAAAATACCGGACCTGGAAATGCCTGCACCATTCCGGCACCTGTTAAAAAATCCTGCGGACTTATGTACTTGGTTTTAGCGCGCTGAACATACTGCTCAAACATCATTGGAATTAAAACCCCACCCCCACCAAATACAAGACTCCCAAAACGATAAAAGTTTTCAAAAAGATTTACCGGTTTTCGCATTGCCCAATTATGAACACGAGCATATTCGCTAAGAAAACCGGCCACTACAAAAATGAAAACAAATAACCAGATATTACCCCATTTAATAGGGCTTGGATGATCGGAAACCTTAGGTATGCGCTTATCGCTAAAGTTGCTGATTATTCCACCAATAATTATCAGGGAGGGAAAAACCCACGGCGATTTAATAAAATAGGTAACTAACATAGCCCCAATCATAATAAATAACGTAGCCTGGTGTTTTATAAAAATTTTGTAGCTCTGAAATGCGGAATAAGCAAAAAACCCAACCGCCATAGGTGGTACAAATCTAAATAAATTAGCGCTAATTGATTGTTTATCAAAGAATTGAAGCAAAAAACTTAGGCTTCCCATTAAAATACTGGCAGGTAAAATCCAGATAAGCAAGGTAAAAATGGCTAATTTTACTCCTCCCCGCTTGTAACCCACTAAAGTGAGCGTTTGACTGCTGCTGGCACCGGGTAAAAGCTGCACAAATGCATTTAATTCAAGCAATTCCTCCTCTGTTACATAGTGATTGTCTTGTACAAACAATTTATGCATACGAACAAAGTGCATCTGGTGACCACCAAAAGCAGTAAGGCTGTGCTTGAGCACAGCCTTCAAAAATGGTATATGTCGTATAATTATCAATAGGATGTAATAAGTTGAAAATTAATTTTAATTCCCAACTTACACTAACTATTTTTTTAAACCAATTTCTCTTAGTCTTTCATCAAGATATTCACCTGCAGTAACATCCGGATAAGCTTTAGGATGCTCAGCATCAATACAACTTTCTAAACTTGCCAAACTCATTTGGCTACGTGGATGTAAAAAGAAAGGCATAGAAAAACGAGAAGTATGCCAAAGATCCCGTGGAGGATTTACCACTCTATGGGTGGTACTTCGTAATTTATTATTAGTTAGCCTTTGTAGCATATCGCCCACGTTTACAACTATTTGCTCAGGCAACGAGGTAACGCCTACCCAATCATTCTGTTTTGTAAGTATTTGCAAACCATCCGCCGAAGCGCCTACTAATAAGGTTATCAGGTTTATATCCTCGTGTTGCTCTGCACGAATGGCACTTTTAGGCTCATGAGTTATTGGGGGATAATGAATACACCTTAAAATGGAATTACCATTGTGAATATAATCATCAAAGTAGTTTTCATCTAACCCCAGGTATAAGGCAATTGCCTGTAAAAGGGCCCGACCACTTTTTTCAAAATTTCTATAAGCGTTGAAAAGTGTATCGTTGAAACCATTAATTTCTTGTACAGAAACGTTATCGGGATATTCTGATTTAATAACATCCTGGTCTTCTACAATCTGACCATACTGAAAAAATTCTTTTAAATCGGGGGCTTCGCTACCTTTAGCGTGCTCGCGGCCAAAACTGGTATACCCACGCTGACCGGCTAAACCCGGAACCTCAAAATCAATTTTTTTATCAAGGGGTAAAGAAAAAAACTGCTGCACATATTCATACAAATGCGCAATTAAGGCATCGGGAACACCATGGTTTTTAACAGCAACAAAACCAACTTCCTCATAAGCTTTACCTAGTTTTTCTACAAAAGCTGATTTGCGATCGGGATCTCCACTTAAAAAATCAGCCAGATCAACCACGGGAATAGACATAAAATATGAGTTTTAAATAAAAAATTTTTAAGCAATAACTGCAAAAGTATATGAAGGTAATAAATTCCAAAATTCATTTGAATAACAATTAAACTATGCTTTAAGCTGAACGTTTATCAGTATTTAAAACCACTTTCAATTATATTGATATATGATTATAAGACCAATAACTATTCTAGGAATTATCGTTTTACTAAGTTCCTGTTCAAAAAAAATATTACTAACACAGGGAATTAGTGAAGACAGAAGAAAGGCTTCTATTGATTACAGCAACATTGATAACTGGGCCGCGCATCCATTTAAAAATGATCCTGCCGATAGTGTTCCCAAACCCTTACGTTCTAATTATAAGCACGATACTTTAGCTGACGTATTTTTTATACATCCTACCACTTACTTTGATAAAAAGCTATTAGAAACCCAATCAAATTTTACTATTTCGGATCCTTATTGGAATGCTTCATTAGAAAGCAGTAATCTAAATATTAAAACAGATGAAAGTACTATATTATACCAGGCAAGTATTTTTAATGAGGACAGCAAAATATTTGCCCCACGCTACCGACAGGTTAATTATTATGCCTACTATACTACTGATAAAGCAAATGCAATAAAAGCATTTGATTTTGCATACGAGGATATAAAACATTCGTTTGAGTTTTATTTAAAACATTATAATAAGGGAAGGCCTATAATTATTGCTGCACATAGCCAGGGAACCACCCATGCAAAACGATTAATAAAAGAAATTTTTGAAGCAAAACCTTTAATGAACCAACTAGTGGTGGCTTATTTAATAGGTATGCCCATAGAAGAGAATTATTTTAAATCGATCCCCCCATGTACCAACCCTTCCCAAACAGGATGTATTGTTAGTTGGCGAACTTTTAGAGAAGGGTATATGAGTGATTTTGCTAAAAAGGAAAATTTTAATGCTATTGTAACCAATCCACTTTCATGGGATACCTCTGGTGTCCCGGTTGAAAGAAAATATAACAAGGGTTCGGTGCTTTTAAATTTTAATAAAGTTATACCTGGCACCTCAGGCGGCCGCGTTTACAAAAATGTACTTTGGGTTAATAAGCCAAAGTTTTTTGGAAGCTTTATATCAAAAGAAAAGAATTACCATGTAGGAGATTTAAATCTTTTTTATATGAATGTTCGCGAAAATGTAAAACAAAGAATAAATGTATTTATTAAGAAGTAATCCTATAATTCTTTACTGAAACGAATAGCTTTTAGAAATCGCTCTCCACAAAAAGCATTCACTACATAATTACCCATTTTAAGGTCGCTCAGATTTACCATCATTTCACTCATTCCATCTTCAATCTGGGTTTGAATGGTTTTGGTCATTTTACCATAAATGTCTAAAACCTTGAGTGTAATTTTTTCACTGCCATCCGCTACAATACCAATGTAGGTGTGGTTGTTTATTATGGTACTTTTCATGTTGCAAATATTCATAAGACAAGCGTTAGACATTTTGAAGAATATCTACATATAGTAAAAATTATGCCGTGTAATTAGGTGGGAAAAAGTAAAAATGTAAAAGTAAAAAGTAAAAAATGTATGCAATTAATGAATACTTGATAATTATTGATTTTGAAGTTTAAGTGGGGATTTACTTAAATGAATAGGTGAAAATATTTCTACAAAAAATCAGGAAAAAAACAAAACCCATTTGCTAAGACAAATGGGCTTTACACTATTATTTTTTGAGTAGAGATAAACAGTACACGAGTGCGACGCAACAAAAGCTAAATAATAATCCGAAGGCCGGCTACCAAAAAATCAATTACCGTATTCGCTTAAAAACTTGATACGCATAATTTTTAGTTGCTCCCACTCATAACCACTATCCGCTAATTCCTCCTGTGCAATTTGTAGCGAGGACGTTTCGCAACTTCTGAAATAGTCAATAATCTCTTCCTGCTCATCTTCATCTAACATATCGTCGATGGCATACTTTAGGTTTAGTTTAGTACCACTGGCAACAATGGTTTCCATTTCTTCCAATAAAGCATCCAAACGCAGGTCTTTATTTTTTGCTATGGTTTCTAACGGAATTTTTTTGTCAACGTTTTGTATAATAAAAATTTTATTATTGCCTTTGTTGGCAACACTCTTCATAACAAAATCATCCGGCTTTACAATATCATTCTCCTCAACAAATTTCGCAATAAGGTCAACAAAAGGTTTACCGTACCTAATTGATTTACCAACACTAACGCCCTGAACTTTTTCTAATTCTTTTAAAGTAGTTGGATATAATGTGGCCATATCCAAAAGGGAATTTTCAAGAAATAAAACAAAAGGAGGAAGACCTTTTTTCTTAGATTCTTTTTGTCTTAAATCTTTCAGCATTTCAAAAAGCTTGTCATTAGCGGTAACTATCTGGGCAACAGGTGCATCCGGCTCCTCGTCGTCTTCCGAGTTAGCATCTTCAAACTTATTATACAACACGATTTTAAAACTGCTTGGTTTTTTTAAAAAGGCAGCAGTGGTTGGTGTAAACTTAAGCAAGCCATACTCTACAATATCTTTAATCAATAAATTTTCGAGTAACATTTGCCTGATTAAACTGTTCCAATAATGCCAATCCTCATCTTTACCAATTCCAAAAACATCCAGGTTTTCGTGGCGGTACATTTTTGTTTGAGGGGTTAGTTTACCCATTACGATACCTACAACATAATCGATGGTAAAACCTGAGTCCAAAGCCTTAACGGTTTTAAGAACTTTGATCACATTATCTTTTGCTTCTATCTTTTCTTTTGGATTACAATTATCACAACCGCCTGAAGCTTTGCAGCCTGCTGTATCCCAATCTTCGCCAAAATAGTGCAGTAATATTTTGCGACGGCAAACACTGCTTTCAGCATAACTAACTGTTTCATTAATAAGCTGGGCACCCACCTCTCGTTCACTCAAAGCCTTATCACGCATTAAGTGCTCCAGTTTGGAAACATCTTTATGCGAATAGTATAGAATGCATTTACCCTCCATTCCATCCCTGCCTGCACGGCCGGTTTCCTGGTAATAATTCTCAATGCTTTTAGGAATGTTGTAGTGTATAACAAACCTAATATCCGGCTTATCTATACCCATACCAAATGCGATGGTTGCAACAATAACCTGGGTATCCTCCTTCAAAAATTTATCCTGACGTTCTGCCCTAAGCTTAGCATCCAAACCGGCATGATAGGCAACTGCTTTAATTTTATTGGCAACTAAAATCTCGGCAAGTTCCTCGGTTGTTCTGCGGTTAAGCGTATAAATAATACCGCTTTTTCCTTTGTTTTGCGAGATAAAACGAACAATATTTTTTATCGTTTGATCCTTTTTAACCTTTGGCTGAATTTCGTAGTAAAGATTTTCGCGGTTAAAAGATGAAATGAAAACATTGGGCTCTCTTAAACCAAGGTTTTTTAAAATATCACTTTGAACTTTAGGCGTAGCTGTAGCAGTCATTGCAATAATAGAAACATTCGGATTAATCATTGTCATCATATCCTTCAGCCTGCGGTATTCCGGTCTAAAATCATGACCCCATTCACTAATACAATGCGCTTCGTCTACAGCAAAAAAACTAATTTTAAGATCACCGAAAAAATCAAGGTTTTCCTGCTTGGTTAAAGTTTCAGGGGCTACATAAAGCAATTTTGTTTTCCCTTCAATTAAATCCGTTTTTACTTCACGCTGCTGGGTTTTGTTAAGCGACGAATTTAGAAAGTGAGCCACGTTATCCTTTTCACTATATCCTCTAACCAGGTCAACCTGGTTTTTCATTAAAGCAATAAGAGGGCTAACTATTATTGCGCAGCCTTCCATAATAAGCGCCGGTAACTGGTAACATAAACTTTTACCTCCGCCCGTGGGCATAATAACAAAAGTGTCGTTACCGTTGAGCAAGCTGTTTATAGCCTGCTCCTGAGTTCCTTTAAATGCATCAAAACCAAAATGCTCTATTAATCCAGCATGAATATCGTATTGGTGATGATGGTTGGCAGAAGCGCCGGGTGTGATGGTAGGTTTTTTAGTTACAGTTCTCTTTGCTGTAGGTTTTTTAGGTAGTGTTGCCATGTTTATATATCATTCCCCACTGTTTGTGGCATTTTCGAAAGTATTTAAGATACTGATTTTTTTTATCAAGCCGATTACCACTATTGAACTTTACTTGCGACGCTCCGTTCAAATTTTGTAATGCTATTTAACATTTTATAAAGTGAGCGAAGTTACTTAAACACCTATTGTAAGAAATATGCTATCTGTTAAAGTTTAATTGTTATAACGCATCTACTTCCATGATTATTATACATTAGGTTCGATAGATGATTATACCAATACCATTTTCCACTACATTATTCAACCTTACATAAAACCTGTATTTTTGCGCCGCATGAACGGAATGATTCTTAATACAGCCAGAGAAACCATCGCCCTGGAAGCCCAGGCAATTGCAGGATTAGCTGAATACTTAACACCTGATTTTGAGATAGCAATTCAAAAAATAGCCGCCGCTTCAGGTAGAATAGTATTAAGTGGTGTGGGCAAAAGCGCAATTGTAGCTCAAAAAATAGCTTCAACACTTAACAGTACCGGAACCCCATCACTCTTTATGCATGCCGCCGATGCCATACATGGCGACCTGGGCATGATACAAAAAGAAGATGTGGTGATACTATTAAGCAAAAGCGGCGAAAGCGCCGAAATTAAAGTACTGGTACCCTTAATTAAAAATTTTGGAAACCTGCTTATAGGCATGAGTGGAAACCTCTATTCTTTTTTAGCCCGCAATTGTGATTATTTTTTAAATACAACCGTTAGTAAAGAAGCTTGTCCCAATAACCTGGCACCCACAACCAGTACTACAGCTCAAATGGTAATGGGCGATGTTATAGCCATTTGCCTAATGGAACTGGCTGGTTTCAGCGGGCAGGATTTTGCAAAATTTCATCCCGGCGGAAACTTAGGAAAAAGATTATACCTGCGCGTACAGGATTTGTATGCAAGTAATCAACAACCCAGGGTATCACCTGATGCCACCGTAAAACAAGTAATAGTTGAAATAACCAACAAGCGCCTGGGCGCTACTGCTGTAATAAACGAAGACGGGATTATTGCAGGTATGATTACTGATGGTGATTTAAGAAGAATGCTGGAAAAAAGTGATATCCTTGATAACGTGCGGGCAGAAGACATCATGTCAAAAAATCCCACAACTATATTATCTGATGAGTTGGCTGTAAACGCATTGGAAACTTTGCGCCAGCACGACATTAGCCAATTGATCGTAATTAATAAAGCGGGAACCTACCTTGGAATTCTACACCTTCACGACCTGGTTAGAGAAGGAATTATTTAAAAAGTATTAACTACTGCAGAAACATAAAAAAATGAACGAGAATAATTATGTGGCTATTATGGCTGGTGGTATAGGAAGCAGGTTTTGGCCTAAAAGCCGGGTGGGCTATCCAAAGCAATTTTTAGATGTATTGAATACAGGAAAAACCCTGATACAAAATACTTATGAACGATTTGCTCATTTCATACCGAAGGAAAACATTTTTATTGTTACATCGGAAGAATATGTATCTATAGTTGAAGAGCAACTGGCAGGAATAGATCCGGAAAACATAGTAGCAGAACCCAGTAGAAAAAATACAGCTCCCTGCATTGCTTATATATCTTTTAAAATTTTACAGAAAGATCCTGCAGCAAGATTAATAATTGCCCCTGCTGATCATCTCATATTGGATAACCCAGGTTTTATTTCAACATGCGAAAAAGCCATACAGTTTGCTGAAGATAATGAGGCATTGGTTACGCTGGGTATAAAACCTACTTATCCAAATACAGGGTATGGCTATATTCAACATGCTACTGAGGCTAAAGAGGATAATGTATTTAAAGTAAAAACCTTTACAGAAAAACCACCGCTTGAACTGGCAAAAACCTTTTTAGAAAGTGGTGACTTTTTATGGAATGCAGGTATTTTTATATGGAAAGTAAAAACCATTATAGATTGCTTTGAAAAACAACAACCAGAAATGTTTGAAGTGTTTCATGCAGAATTAGCTAAATTTAATACCCCGGAGGAAAAACAGGCTATTGACCAGATTTACCCCTTATGTACCAGCATATCTATAGATTATGCAATAATGGAAAAAGCAGAAAATGTATATGTTATCCCCAGTAGTTTTGGTTGGAGCGATTTAGGAACATGGGCCAGCGCATACGATAACCTGGAAAAGGATTATTTAGGCAATGCGGTAGCAGGTGATAAAGTTATGGTGATAGATTCTACTCAGTGCATGATATCAGCTCCACACAATAAATTGTTGGTTTTACAGGGCCTTGATGACTTTATAATTGTAGACACAAAGAATGTATTACTCATTTGCAAAAAAAATAAGGAGCAGGAGATTAAAGAATACGTAGCAGAAGTAAAAAGAAATATTGGAGATACATACTTATAAGCTACACAAATAATTATTAAAGGCTACCGGTAAGGTGGCCTTTTCTATTTAAAAAATGTACTACTAAACAAACTAATAATGTCAATTGCGAAAAAGCAGTTAAAACAAATTTTTTTTACATTAATCAACCCATGACCATTGTAATATTACAAACACAAATAAAGCCCTTTGATTAAAACAATACTTAAAAAATATTTTACCCTAACATTATTCATGGTTTTGGTAACCGGTTTGTTACATGCACAAAGAGTAACTATTACTGGTACTGTTTACGACATAACAAAAAAAAATCCCATTGAAGGTGTAAGCGTATTAAGTACTAGTGGTAAAGGAACTTCAACTGACTCGATGGGCCATTACAGTTTAACCGTTATTGAAAAAGATTCAATTTTTTTTTCCTACCAGAATAAACCTACTCCAAAATACCCGGTTACCAGTATTTCCAATACCAATGGTTTTGATATATCCATATTAATAAAAATTGCAGAACTGCCTTTTGTTTTTGTAAAGCAACGCAACTACCGGCTTGATTCCATTAGAAACAGGGAAGACTATGCAAAAATATTCGACTATAGAAAACCGGGTATTCGATCATCAATGAATAATACTCCGGGAAGTTTTGGAGCAGGTATCGATATTAACGAGCTGGTTAATATGTTTAAGTTTAGAAAGAACAGAAGCATGCAGGCTTTTAAAGACAGATTAATAAAAGAAGAGCAGGATAAATATATAGACCATCGTTTCAGCAAAGCATTGGTAAAAAAATTAACCCGCCTTGAAACACCAGAACTGGAATATTTTATGAAAGAATACAGGCCAACCTATGAAATGTCTTTAACCCTTAACCAGTTGGAATTTGGCCAGTTTATAATAGAAGCATTTAAATATTATTCAACAGTAAAAAAAGGAAACATAAACAAGCAAACCATTCCTTTAAATAACTAACACGAATTATCTAATTAATGTTTTCTTCCAGTTTTTCGTGGTTATCACCACCCAGGCTATAGTAATTGTTTTCTTCGTCTTCCTCGCCTATCGCTTCATTTTCATCATCTAATTCAGCT